>DAINBR010000252.1:0-3205 GCA_036732865.1 Bacteroidota bacterium
ATCCACGGTCTCTTCGAGGAATTGCGGCGCGAGGGAAACCCGGATGCACAGTTGACCGCGGTGCACGCCCCGGTGGGATTCCCCATCGGTTCGCACACTCCCGAAGAGATTGCCGTGAGCATTGTGGCCCAGATGATAGCGGTGAGAAACGGGTGAGGATGACTCGCACATGAATCAATTCTATACCTTTCGTAGGTGACCGATGAAGAAAACGGTGGATTTGAGCGGCAGGTGGTCGTTCCGGGCACTTGACGCGAACCGGAGGCTCCCGGCCGCACACCGCCGGGTCTTGCGATGGATGCCTGCATCCGTTCCGGGCACCGTGCATACGGACCTGCTTGCTGCCGGCCTTATTCCGGATCCCTCGACGGGCATGGCGGAATCCGATGTGCAGTGGATTGAGCAACAACAATGGGCCTATCGGCGTACGTTCACCGTTCCTGGCCAGCTGCTGAAAGAACGGAATGTGGAGTTGATTGCAGAGGGACTGGACACGTACGCGAAGATCTACTGCAACGGCAAGTCCATCGGCAAGACCGAGGATATGTTCATCCCGCACCGGTTGCCGATCAAGCGCGCTTTGAAGGCAGGGAAGAACACGCTGGAGATCATCTTCGACTCGCCCGTAGATCGTTGCCGTGCACTGGAGCGGCGCCACGGTGCGTTGCGTGTGTCCCATGAACCACACAGAGTCTACGCGCGCAAGGCGCAATATTCGTTTGGCTGGGATTGGGGTCCGAAGCTGACTACATCAGGGATCTGGCGTGGTATTCGCCTTGAAGCATGGAGTGCCGCCCGCCTTGACCATCCCGTGGTGCGGACACAGAGCATCGCCGCCCGGGACGCGATGCTGGAAATCGCGACAACACTCGTGCGTGCCGACCGCTCGCCCTTTCTCCTCCGGCTCTTTGTCGGTGGCCATGGCTGGCATGTGGAGCGGGAGGTGACAGTCCGTAGTTCCTCCGTGCGCCTGCCTGTACTCGTTCCATCACCGCATCTCTGGTGGCCGAACGGCCAGGGTGAGCAATCACTCTACAGCGCGGTGTTCACTCTCCTGAATGCCGCGGGAGAGGTTCTGGATGAACAGGAAGTACAGTTCGGCATCAGAAACGTCAGGCTCGTGCAGGGGCGCGACCAGGAGGGAGAGTCGTTCATTGTAGAGATCAACGGGAGGAAGGTCTTCTGCAAGGGCGCGGATTGGATTCCCTCCGACAATTTCCTCCCGCGAGTCTCTCAAGAAACCATCGAACGGCTTCTGACGATGGCCCGTGACGCTCATATGAATATGCTCCGAGTGTGGGGTGGCGGTGTCTACGAAGATGAGAGGTTCTATACAGCATGTGATCGCCTGGGTCTGATGGTCTGGCAGGACTTCATGTTTGCCTGCGGTGAGTATCCACACCAGAATTGGTTCCTCCGGACTGTCCGGGACGAGGCGACAAAAACAGTCCGCCGGCTTCGGAATCACCCCTGCATCGCACTCTGGTGTGGCAACAACGAGTGTGAGTGGATGTTCTGTTCGGCGAATCCGACAAAGACACCCGATGACATGCACGGCGCATCGATATTCCGAACATTGCTACCGGACGTGGTGCACAGGGAAGATGGGACACGTCCGTACTGGCGCAGTTCCCCATTTGGCAAGGGACCTCCGAACGATCAAAGGAGCGGGAATCATCACCAGTGGGAAGTTTGGGCCGGCTGGAAGGACTATCCGGAATACCGGCACGACAAGGCGCGCTTTGTGACTGAGTTTGGGTTCCAGGCCCCGGCCACGCTCCGCACGTGGCACGAGACACTGCATCCTTCGGAATGCTCCCCGTCGCATCCGACGGTCGAGCACCATAACAAGCAGGTCGAAGGACAGGAACGGTTGATGCGTTTTGTCACCGCCCACTTTGCCGCGCCTGCGACGTTCACGGAATGGATCCGGCGATGCCAGCTCGTTCAGGCGGAAGCCTTGAAGTGTGCGGTCGAGCACTGGCGTAGACGCAAGTTCCACACAGCGGGGGCTCTTTTCTGGCAGCTCAACGACTGCTGGCCCGTCACAAGCTGGTCCGTCATTGATAGCGGGCTGCGTCCTAAACCCGCGTATTTTTTTGCACGCCGCTTCTTCGCGCCGGTACTGCTCTCGTTCAAGAACAACGGCAGTGGAATCGAGGCCTGGCTCGCGAACGATACATCGGAGCCTGTCGGCGGAACTCTGACCCTGCAATTCCGGGATCTCCAGGCGTCCTCACATGTCCTTATCCAGGAACATGTGCAGGTGCCGGCAAACGCCTCCCGGCTGGTTGCCGTACTCGCGATGTCCGGGCTGACGCGGCTGGAGGCACAGACGCACTACCTGTATGGGCGGCTGGAGATCGGCGGGGCGTTTGTCGCTGAAAACCGGCTTTTCTTCGCTGAACCCAAACACCTGAAGTTGCCGGACCCGGGGTTGCGGGTTCGAGTAGTCACCGAACCCGACGGCACCTATTGCGCGGTTGTCAGTGCCCGCCGGTTCGCAAAGGCCGTTGCACTTGAAGTGCGCGGCGCGGATGTGGATTTCGAAGACAATTACTTCGATTGCGATGCGAGAGATGTGCGCAGGGTGCGATTCCGCACTTCTCTGCCGTTGAGCGCGATCAGGAAGCGTATCCGGGTGGACGCGTAACCGCCTCCCGGTGTTTCTACCGGATCAGCAGGAGCGACCGCGTCTGTGAAAACCGGTCGCCGGGTTGTGCAACTGCCGCGGCCTCCAAACGATAAAAGTAGACGCCGGAGGCAAGGGCCGGCTGCCACACGGTGTTGTGGAACCCGGCGGACTGAATACCGCTTATGATCTCACCGACGCGCTGACCCAGCGTATTGAAGAACGTGAGCGTCACCCGGCTTTCTCGCGGTAGTGCGTACGAGATTGTTGTCGATGGGTTGAAGGGGTTCGGAAAATTCTGTAACAGTTCGTATGTCTCCGGCAGTGCCCCTTCCGGTCCGACGGAGTTGGTTCCGGTGTTCACCGTGATTGATCGGGACAGCTCCTGTCCGCCGTCATTGGTGATTTGCCGGATTCTATACTCTACGCTTGAGTTCGCCGGAGGAGTGTCTACGTATTCATACTCTACCGTCGTGTCCACGTTGCCCCCTCCCTGCATGGAACCGATCTCAACAAACACTCCGCCTGCACCGCGTTCAATGGCATAACGGTCTATGCTGATTTCCGAATTCA
>DAINBR010000252.1:3215-5407 GCA_036732865.1 Bacteroidota bacterium
GCCAGCGGGGCTGACCAGTCCACGGAGAAGCCCGTGAAGCCGGTGGGGACGGTCAGGGCGCTGGTAACGAGTTTGTCGATGTAATATACCCGGGTCTGTCCCGACAGGATGCTGTTCGGTCCGCGCAGGCGGAATCCGTTGAACTTGTTGCCGGCGTCCGTAATCACCCCGGATGTGAGGTAGGGGGAGAAAAGCCCCTCGTCCAGCTTCGTGCCGATCAGTTTCCAGCCGTGGTGACGGACGGGGAAGCGCGGTCCGGCACAGATCTGGCCGTTTCCGCCTCGCACGACCGTCTGGAGCTCCGTGGAGGTCTCACCGCTGGCATAGACCCACGCGCCGATGTAGCTGCCGCGGAGCATGTTGCCGAGGTCGCCGGTGGTGTTGCGGGTGATCCGCACATCCCAATCCGCCGTGCTTGCCGCATCATCCACGAATGTCCACTTTCCCGCGTAGCTCCCCTGATACGCCTGTTCGGCGGAAGCGACAAGTGTCGACATGTTGCGGTCGATGCCGACTTCCTGTGCCACGTTCGCTTGAAGGGGTGTGTACCAGCCGGTGATGCCGCTTTCAAAGTCAAACAGCACTTGAGGTGCAACTGTCCGCACCGGATAGTGTGCACCGAGATCATCAAGCAGCAACGTACCTGTGATCATGCCGCCGCTGAGCGACGCCTTCCCGAAAGCGATACGGATCTGAGTGATGCTCAGGGGATAGTCCATGGCCGATGCACCGAAAGGAACAGCCTTGGATGTCGTGACGCCCGGCGTACGCCATTCGCCGGCCCATGTCACCGCACCACCGGCCGTGAGGAGGAAGAGGTCGCCGTCTTTGTCTCTGACGACAAACCGTACCGTGTCGCCATTCCCGCTCCCATTGGTCCGGATGAACAGACTGTCGACGCGGCCGGAGAGCGGAATGTTGCATTTCAACTGGAGTTCCCCATGCACGTCGGGAATCGCATAGGCGATGCGGAGAGCCGGGGGGGTAGTCACCACAGGGTCGGAAGTGAGTTCAACCTGCACACCGGTTGCGGAGAGGTTGACGAGAGTTGTGTCCCAGTTGAACAGTGATCGCATGGGGTCCGCCACGATCGAAGTATCGTTACCGCTGAAGTTGAATGGAACGTCGACGCGCATGGTATCCAGCGACACTTCGAGCGCACCCGATCCGAAATCACGCGCGGTCACGAGACCCAGAACATCCGCATTGATGGCCGCCGCGTGCGACGCGAACGTCACCTGGTGATTGTCGAGAGTAACCTTGCGGCCCGCACTGTCTTCTGCCCGCACGAGCAGGGTCACCCGTTCACCGGGAACCATGATGAGAGCGGGCGGGTAGACTGTTATGAACTTGAGCAGATGTACAACCACGCGGACCGAATCGGCCACTCCCTGCCATCGTAATTTCACCCATCCGCTATCGTTGGTTTTTGCCGCAGTGAAGAGGCCCGTCGACGTGATTGCGCCTATCGCCGGATCCGCTTCCCAGACGGCATCAGCAGGGATTTCAATGGGGTTGTAGAACTCATCGGTGCCGGTGGCCGTGAACTGCTGTATGCCGCCCTGAAAGACCTCCGAACGTCCGGGGAGAACTGCGAGGGCATGAAGCGTCCCGAGAGGCGCTGTGCATATTACGTGGAGTGAATTGGCGACGCTGCGTTCACCGGCAGGGTCGGAGGGTGAGTTGACGATCTCGCCGCGGACGGCCATCGTGGTGGAGCCGCCGCCGTCGAAATTGAACGCATCAGAAGCGCCCATGGAGGCCATAAAATTAGCCATCTCGGCAAAGGTCATGCCGATACTTGATGCCTGACGGCCGTCAACCGTGCAGAGATAGAGGAGCGTTGTGTCTGCATTGAACCCCACAAAGGTGCGGGGATGTCGCGCCCCCGTGAAGCTCGTGCCGATACCTTCGAGAGCTGACATGCTGTCCGTGACGTTCCGTCCGCCTGCCAGGAACCGGCCTGATCCCCCGAGTGTCTGAAGAATCGAGTGCAATGGTCGGTTGAACCCCAGGAAGACGCGAACGGTGTCGCCGGCGTTCGCCTCGTTGCGCTCGTCGTGGGCGTGCAGCAGCGACGACGAGCGAACGATCTTCTTGTAGACGCGATGCTGGCGAGCCACGTCGATCCTGACGGTGATCGTCTTGTCGGCCTTGCTTGAGACGACGAGCCCCTGGCGCTCCCGCGGACG
>DAINBR010000253.1:0-5345 GCA_036732865.1 Bacteroidota bacterium
TAGTATTTGCGTTCTGTATCATGACATTCGGCGCAAGTCTCCTTGACTGCCTGGATTGGGCCATTTCCGCTCCGGCTGACAGGATGGGACTCTGTAGCCACGGCTTGACGATCCCAGTACCTGCCAAACGACAACTCTATGCGGCATGTTGTCATAGTCGGGCGGGTCGGGATCGTCGCAGGAACGGTTAGTGTGGTTGTGGCGTGGGAACTATCGCCTCATTGGTGTTCGATCTCCCGTGTCATCGGCTCTTTGCCTTGCTCGTGGCTTGGCGGCAGAATGATGAAGGCCAGGTCTTGAATGAGTGCAACTCCTGGACCGAGAGCCCTGTTGGGAGGATGCGTCAATCTCTCGCATTCCCTACTCGCCTCAAGTACGGCTGAGGCGTATCATTGATCGCTTTTCCTGAAAACTGTGCAGACTCCGAAGAAGCGAGCGGCAGGATAAGGCGCACTGCACGCTCGTAAAAGAAATAATCCCATGCCCAGTTAATGAGCACCAACAACCGATTGCGGAAACCGATGAGCTTGAACAGGTGAACACTCAACCAGATGACCCAGGCAGCGAACCCGGTTATCACAAGACCTCCAAGTGAAGCCACAGCAGCGTTGCGCCCGATCGTCACCATTGTTCCGCGATCCCGATAATGAAAAGCCAGGGGACTCCGGCCCGCAATTTCCCGAAGAATGTTCCGCGCTGCAGTCACTCCTTGTTGCATCGCAACAGGCGCAACCATTGGGAGAGGGGTTGTGTCCTGTTCCACAGACGCAAGATCGCCGATGACATAGATTTCGCGATGATCGGAAAGTTGGAGCGTTGGGAGAACGAGGACGCGCCCATTGCCTCCCGTCGGAAGTTGCCACGACGACACGGCCGGGTCGCCCCGGACCCCTGCTGTCCAAACAACGGTCTCTGTCGGGATGATTGTCCCGTCTTTCAAAAACACACAGTCTGGTGTAATCTCGCTTACTCTTGCCTTGAATCGCACGTCAACTCCCATCTTTTGAAGCCGTCGTTGCGCATAGCCACCCAGGCGTTCAGGCATACCAACGAGCAGACTGTTCATCGCCTCCAGGAGCACCACCCGCACATTCCGGAAATCCAGCCCGCGGAAATCCTTCATCAGTGGTCTCCGAACCAGCTCTGCCAGCGCACCGGCGAATTCGACCCCCGTTGGTCCACCACCGACGATAGCAAAGGTCAGGATTCTCTGGAGTTGTGCTGCGTCGCGTACATGCATCGCCCTCTCAAAACAACTGAGGACGTGATTCCGCAGCCTAATTCCCTGCTCCATGGTCTTCAGGGGATATGCGAATTCCGGGGCACCTTTTACTCCGAAGAAGTGCGTCAGCGATCCCATTGAGAGAATGAGGAAGTCGTACGGAATTGTCGGGCCGTCTGTCTGGACTGTACGCGCCGCGAACTCCACCCGTCTCACTTCTGTAAGGCAGAAGCTCGTGTGGGGCCATTTCCGTACAATACTCCGGATGGGATAGGCGATATCTTCCGGTTCGAGCTCTGCTGCAGCGATTTGATAGAGTAGTGGCAGGAAAGTATGGTAGTTGTTGCGGTCAAGAAGCATGACTTCGACCGGAGAGTGAGCCAACGTGCGTGCAGCCCACAAGCCACCGAATCCGGCTCCAACTATCAACACGCGGGGACGATTGTGCATTCGGGTCTCATCCATCACTTGAACACTAAGGCCCGAAACCACCGTCATCAGCTGGTTCGAGTCTTGGCGTCCTTCACTCTGCTGGGCTTCCAGAGTTGAAACGCCCTACCCCGGGCTCAGGTTCCCCCTTCCCATACAACATCCACTTTCGTTCCAAGAAACGCAGCAAACCCTTGAGAGGCCTCTTCGAACATGCCCCTTGCTTTCCGGTCTGGATGTTTGAAGAACTCCGCCGCGAGAATAATCTTTTCCTTCGGCGGTCCCGGCTCGGGTACGGCGCCAGTCTACAGCAGGATGGGGCGAGAGTCAAACGGAGGAACCGGCGGCGGGCAAGGAACGTTTGAAGATTGCGAGATGGCTGCTTCCCCTCTTGTTGCCCTCGAGGGTTGAACATTCTTGGGACATCGTCATTACCGATCTGTTGCATCAAGGGGGCGGGATTCTGAAATTAGCACTTCCATCGGACCGACTGCTCGCCGTCATTGTTGCACCCTTTACGGAGGTGCCATGAAATGCATTGCCGTTTCTCTTATGCTCTTGATAACCGGTTCACTCATGGCGAATGCACGCCCCGGGGACGACACAGGACTCCTGACCACCACCGAGTGGCTGGCACAACATCTGCAGGACGAGAACCTCATAGTGCTGCATGCACACTGGACCCGCGGGAATTACATAAAATCCCATATACCCGGGGCGCGGTTTCTTTGGATCTGGAGACTTGCGAAGAACACGCCGGACCTGAGCACAGAGCTACCCCCAACGGAGGAAGCCGCGGCGCTCCTCGAAGAAGCCGGCATTAACAACAATTCCAGGGTCATTGTGTACTTCGAAGGCCAGAACCTTACGATGTCCGCACGGATGATGCTGACGTTGACTTATCTGGGGCTGGGAGACCGCATCTCACTGCTCAACGGAGGATTCGACGCATGGAAGAGTGAGGGCCGGGCGGTGACCGATGAACTTCCCGCTGTGAAACCGGGGACGTTCACCCCGCAGCTTCATCCTGAAGTCTTTACTGACGCACCATGGCTCCTGGAACACCTCTCGGATCCATCCGTGACGATCATAGATGCACGTACAAGGCAGTTCTTCGACGGAACGTCAGGCGGCGCGAATGCGGGACATCTTCCCCGTGCTGTAAGTATACCCTACTCCTCCGTCGCAGATTCCACCAACAGGATCCTGGATGCCGATGCGCTGCGGATCCTTTTTTCGAAATCCGGTGTGCCGCCGGGGAACACTCTTGTTACCTATTGCCATGTGGGACAGCAAGCCTCACTCGTTGCCTTCGCGGCGGGCACCGTAGGCTTTGATGTCAGGGTCTACGACGGTTCTTTTGAAGATTGGAACAATCGCGGACTTCCAATTGAAAAGCCTGCGGAGACCAAATAGACCAGGATACCACGCGTCGGATCACGAAGACGCTTCACAAAACACGGCGGGCAGACCTGTCGGCCGCGATTCCTCCGGTCCGCTTCGATCCCCGCCAGGGTTCCATGGCTTTGCGTACCTCCTCGGCCAGCCAGTCGGCCTGCCGCCTTTCGTACAGAAAAAGAAACGGAGAGATAGTCTTCCCCTTCTCCTGGGTGAGAGTGATTGAGTAATAGCCGCGCTTCCCTCCCTGTGACTCTCCTTTCACGCCGATCTTCGTGATGCTCGTGCAGGGCACGCGTCTGCTCGCCAGGAACGGGATACCGAACAGTGAGTTGCGGACGCTGACGCGCCCAGCCTCCACTATGATTCGACTCTCGCCGAATGCGAGAAAGGCAACTATAGACACAAGGAATAAGGCGAACATCCCAAATACCAGGGGGAAGATAAAGGGAGCTCCTGCGTAAGCAATGAGTGCGGCGATGCCGGCAAAAATGAGAACGATAGCCATCGCAGGAAACGTGCCTCGGATCCCCCCGCGGGTCCTGAGAATGAACTCTGTCCCGCCCCCTGTGCTCGGGACGATGGCGACACCCGGGTGATCGGCGGGCGCGATAATGGGAGTGCCTTTCGAAACATCTTCCGAGCGGAGTTGTTCCTCGGTGAGCTGCGGGGAGGACGCCGTCGACTTGAAAACCGGGATCTCGAAACTTGTGGCGAAGTCAACACCCGGAACCGCAGCATTAGCTTCGAGCTTCCAAAGTACCGAGTTGCGCTCGTCAATCCTGCCGGTCGGGCTGACATCGTACGGAACTTGGAATCTCACCACGGCGCTCTGTGTCGCGCCTCCTCCCGTGGGAGATAGCTGGATGACGAACTGCTCAGTCTGCCAGCGCACCTCCTCGTACGTAGAACTTCCCTTGTTGGTGCGTTGTAGTTCACTGTGGACACAGGAGAGCCGCACATTCAGTGACTCGGCATTCGGCAGACCGCGCGGGAAGAGGATGGTGCCCGTCACTTCTCCCCCGAGGGTGCCCGGCACGCGCACCATCTGGAACAGACAATCGCCGTACTTCACTCGCTGGATGGTCTTCCGCACGGCCACCACGATGAGTCCGATTCCGACGAGTGGAAAAAGCAGGCCTAGCAACGCAGCGTAGTTCTCGTTTTCGATAATCTCCTCGGGGAGAAAAATCAACGTCGGTGCTGCGATGAGGTTCCAGAGGATCGCCAATCCCCAGAAAAACCATGTGGCGGACTTCCCCATGCTGCGGACTTGTCCGGTGGCCCAGTCGTCGCGCCATTTCCAGGGCTCATCGGGGTGGGCCGCACGCAGAGCCGCCTCGCGCACCTGGCTCCGGAAACCGGCGGACGTGAGAGCGAGTACGCCCAGACCAAAACCCCCGAACGCCAGAGCCGCGATCAATATTAGAATCGCGTTCGTCGTGTCGCCATCCTGCAGAGTGACAATGGCGCCGTATATGCATGCGACACCGATGGCGCAGAAGACGAGAACAAATGCGTACACTGCGATTTTTGCAGAAGTCGATCCTGATTCCATCACTGCACTCATTTGCCGCTCCTGAGCGAGGTTGAATTCAGCGGTGATGCCCCTCTTCCCAACCACACGGATAACCAGCGGTACTGCGGCAAAATACTGCAGGAAACTGCGAGAATCAAACAAACGTTCGTATGGTAACCTAGGTGAGGCTACAAGACAACACCTGACTCATGACCAGGTGTGCCTCATACGGATCGGTGAGCAGCGGGTGTTCATGCGTAGAGGTGAGTTGACCCCCTCAAAAAAATACGTCATTCTACCTGCCCCACCCGGACGAACAGATTCCACTGAAGACTCCTCTCGCCGACCGCCCCCCAGGCCTCGATGAGTTGAGGGAGGATCAGCTCTATCGGACTTTGTCCCCTCTGCTTTTCGTAGTTGGCCGTCCCCGACCAACTATGCAAAAACCCAAGAACCTGTGCAAGATCCCAGATCGTTTCCATTGTGAACTTCGGCGGGGTTAGCTCCTCAAACGGAAACGGCAGCGTCTGGTACTGTTCGTGAACATAACGAAACCGGTCAGGCCAGTAGCCGGAGAGAGTCTCGCGGAGGTAGCGTTCGAGGATCCGGTCAATCGCGGGCTCAATCTCCGGCAGGGAGTAGCACCATACCGCAATCAGACCTTGTGGGGACAGCACCCTCCGTACCTCGGCGTAGAACTGGTCCAGGTCGAACCAGTGCACGGCCACGGCCACCGTCACCAGGGCTGCCGAGCGATTCTTCAGACCGGCGCATTCA
>DAINBR010000254.1:0-5301 GCA_036732865.1 Bacteroidota bacterium
CAACCCTATATACGCATGCGTCGGGAGTCCCAGTGATTTTCCGATCTGGCTCGCGGCCATGTCGAGCATCATGGTCTCGATTGCTCCCATGGGGGGCATGCCCTTCCGGTGGTCAAATGCCGCCGGAGACCCGCCGAAGACGACGGGCGCACCTTCAGCAGCACACTGCGCGATGACGAGGCCTGAGAGGTTTTCGGCCACGTGCTGAACCAGCGCCCCGGTAAGAGTCACCGGGGCTGTCGCACCTGTCAGCGGCATGGCAACGAACTCGCTGGGAATGCCTACCCTGGCGCATTCAATAACGCTCTGGGCGGTTAGAGTGCTCCATTTCAGCGGAGGCGAAGGACACGCATCGAACATGGCCAGAGGGTGAGCACGCAGTTCAATGGAGCCGCCACGAAGCGCCACAAGCATATCCAGCATTGGTTTGAAGCCAGCAAGGATAAACGTGCCGGTGACAATTGGCTTGGAGCAATGCTGGAATGCCACCAACAGCCGATAACAGTCCGCGACTTCGCGGGGAACGTCGCTGCTTGTCAGGGCGGTGCTCTGGAGATGAAAGTGCTCGAGCTTTTCCGTGAGCCGTGCGAGGTCGATAAGGTCCGGCGTCCGTGCTTCACGCTCAACCTGAGTAGAGTGGTCAAACACGCGCAACGCCGTGGAGCCGGGATCGAAGTGCAAGCCGTCGCCGCCGATGAAGTATGAGCGTTTGAGCGGCACATCCCAGAGATTGAACAAATCGGGCGCCTTGGACAACGAGTGTTCCACGAGAGACTGTGGGATCATGACCCGTCTCGCTGCGCTCTCTGTCGCCCCGCTGTCGAACAGCAGCTGCCTGGCATCGGAGTTCTCCACAAGAATGCCGATAGTGGCAAGAACTTCGAATGCCTCATCGAGGATCCGGTCGACGAGCGCGCTGGAAAGTATTTGGGTCCGTGGACGGACTCGGTCAGATATAGTCATATGTCATACCCCCAGGGTGCGGGGCACATGAAGGAGGTTGCGTATCAGCAACCACCGACAACCGATTGTGGGAAAAGTAACAATATCAATTGCGAGCCGCAACAGCTATTCTCTTGCATCTGACGGCGCGCGGTCGTACTATTTCTAACGGCTCAATTCCCGTCATGAACGACCTCCGCAACTCAGTGGATATCGATCTACTCCGGACCGATCCCCACAAACTTATCCTCCGTTACCAAGAAACCATCGGCATTATCGTCAAAGCGTATATTCGCAGCGGTATGTTTCGTGCCGCGGAATTCGAGGATATTGTCCAACATGTCAACGAGGACCTTCTCGAAAAACTCCCCCGGATACGCCGACAGTACAACGGGATGAGCCTTTTCCGCACGTATCTCTCGAATATCATCCGGCATTCCTGTTTGAGTCTCAATGCGAAGCGGCAAAGCGAACCTGTGATTCTCGATCTGGAACGCTCATACATCTCCCCGGACTCTGAAGTACCCGAGCGTCAACTCCTCATCGAACACGACATCCTTGTACTGCGCGCGATCATTGAGCAGTTCCACACGGAACGGTTCAAGCTTCTGCTCTGCCTTAAGCTCTTCTACAGAATTCCGATCACCCGCTCGGATCTGCTGCAATGGTGGCCCGAATGCCCTGGAAGCGAGATTGATACCCTTGTGTCGGCCACAGCCACGTAAGATCGAAAACTGACCGACCAAGAGGCCTTTGCCCTATTTCAACCGTTGGTGAACATGGCCGAGAAGACCTCGAGCTCCGCAGATTCCATCCGACGGTGGGCCGATCAGCGGGTTCTAAGGATTTTGGACCTGCTAAATGGAAGTCCGCCGACATCGGCCCACAACAGGGAGACCCTGGGAATACTCATGGAAGACTTTTTCGCTCCGTTCTTGCTGAAACGATAGTATATATCTTCAGATGCAGATGAACTTCCAGTAACTTAGGGGTAAGTATGCGTACGGGGATAATCGTTCATTTTTTCCACAAGGAGGCACATCTTTCCCAAGAAGACGTGTCATTGTACGTGGATGCCCTCAAATTGGGCCGTGTCGACCAGCTTCCCCCGCTGCTTGTCGAACATGCCAAAAACTGTCCGGAGTGCCAAGGGGAAATCACAGGGCTGTTTTCGCTCCTCGCAGAGGAAGACTACTCGAAAACCGGACCCCACCCGTTCTTCGATAACCCGGCGGGACCGGTGCAGAGAGAGCCGCTTCCGATCCTGAAGATCGCGGCAATGCTGGCGGCGGCGGTGGGAATCGGGATCATGGTGTATTGGCTGTTCCTCCGTGCCCCCGGGGACGATCACCGGACACAACCCGTGGCGGTCAGCACAGGTATCGACACCAACTCTGCAAGACCGCAGGCCGGCGCCACCCCCGCGATACCGAAAGTCCGGCAGGGACAGATTGCGGAGCGATTCACCACATCTCCCGGACTTGAAGATCTGATGCGCAGTTCTGTCCGGTCTGCCGAGACGGAGGTACAGTCGCCCACTATCGGGGGCACGGTGCACGCCGGATCGATCTTCCGGTGGACCACGTCGGCTCAGCCTCCTTTCGATCTCACGATTTTGGACAATAGGGGGTCTCCGGTCGGAACATACAAGCTACATTCCAGCATGTACAAGCTCAAAGATTCGCTGCAGGCGGGTCTTTACTACTGGAAACTGGTGGGGGAAGAGACCCTGCTTCACGTGGGGAAATTTGTGGTGCGGTGAGTCCGGGTGGGCTATTGCCGATGAGAACAAATCCGGCCCAGCTGAAAGGAAACGCGGTCCGTTCATGGGAGAGCATCTGTAGTTTGGCCATCTGCAGGGCCTTTCCAAACCGCCATCCTTTCAGCACACCGTCATAGAAATGCTGCATGAGTTCACTCGTCTGGTGATCCATAACCTGCCACAACGAGTAGACGATATTGCGCGCCCCTGAGTGGAGGAACCCGCGCATCAACGCATACACACCTTCGCCTGTGACGTACCGGCCGATCCCGCTTTCGCAGGAACTGAGCACCACGAGCTCGGCGCGTAGGTCCAGATTGTATGCCTCCGCGGCATATAACACCCCGTCTTCTCCATTGACGGTGTCGCCGGCCTGTGCGAAAACGAGTGCCGAACGGCTTGGATCGCGCCCGTTCACAAGTCCGTGTGTCGCAACATGGAGGTACGTGAAAAGGGGTGCGTTGCGCTTGAAGTTCTCTTCGGTGGCCATGCCGTTGAGAAATGCCCGCGCCTGCAGAGCCCGTTTTGTGAACTCGTCCGCGATACCCGTGACTTCCGCATCGGAAAAACTCAACTCCCGAAAACGCCTTCCATTGACGCTGATGGAACGGAGTTGTGTGGTGTCCAGCCCGTTGGCGAACCGGTTCGAAGCGAGGATTCGGCCTGTCGCAGTCGACTCGCCAAACACTGGCGCGAAGCCGGCAAAATTCAGAGCCTTGACCGGCTCATTCGTTTGGGGACTGCCTGATTCACAGAAGAGCCGGGCAGAGGGCGACATCGCAATTTCGTGCGATTTGATGAGGAATGGCAGAGCTGAGAAGTTACAGCGGTTGCCTGTTCTGCTGCTGCCGGGCGGGAGGAGCACCTCAAACGGAACGCTCGAAAGATCCTTGTCGGGAACAACGATCATCCGTGCGTATGAAGCGAGAGTATGCGCGAACGGGGAGATGACCTGCGCATAGAGCCGGCGGGCAGCCTCGGTGAACCCATCCCGGTCAACAGTGCGAATCGATCGCATGAGGGTTCCGGCTGCGGAAATGATACCTGTGGGAGAACGGAGGATGTGAACATCCGACTTCTGCTTGCCGATGACAAAGGCGTATGCAGCCTTGTCGCCGAGGAAATACTCGACGAGCAGCGTGCTATCGTCCAGCGTTTGTTGTACGTTCTTCATCAACGCAAAGTTGTCGCCTGCAAATAGGTGCGCATAAGAAGGAGACGCTCTCCGAAGCTGTTCCGTTGCCAGGCGCAGTTCTTCTCGCAGCGAAAGCGCATTCCATTGAAGCGTTTGGACTCTCGCAGAGTCGCCGGCCGGCAGATCCAGCGCTTTTGAGAGCTGCAACTCGGATGCCGTAAGGCGGGTTTTGAGCGAGCGCACGTTCAGGAGGAGATTGCTGGGAACGCCGGCAAACTCTCTCACACGCGCATTGCGGATGCCTTCGAGGAGGATCCCGGCTTTGTTCAACTCCGCAAAACAGAAAGCGGACTCCAGATAGTCCTGGCGCCTCGTGAGCTCCCGGAGCCTCAATGCAACGCCAATACCCCTCTCGAATATGTCGGAGAACTCCTCCAGGAGCCGGAACTTGGATCCTTCGGATTCGTAGCTCGACCGCAACTTCAGTAATGTCTGGCTTGCCTGCTCGTAGGCCTGCAATGCAGATCTCAATCGTTCGACCGCGGAACCAGGGTCGTGCGAACACTCAGCAAGACAGATCCCTTTCTTGCGAAGGACTCTGAGCAGGTGAACGCCGCGTGCTAGATCACACGGAGCGTCGTTGAGCACCGACTTCGCTGAATCCTCCTGGCACAACGAAGCTATGGCAGCATTGTACGCTGCCACTGCCGCCGCCGGCATATTGCGTTCGTGATGGATATCGGCTTTTACCTCGTGCATCCGGGCCAAGAGGAGTGGATTGCTTTGCGGAGATCGCCGGAGAAAGATCGAGGCCCGTTCCACTGTGACAGCTGCGCTGTCCAGTTGGTGCATTCGCCGTTGGGCACCTGCCATCTTGATCATCAGGTTGACAAGATCGGGTCTGCTAGTTCCTCCAGGCACGAGAAGTCTGATTCGGATGGCTTCGCGAAGATGTGCGAGGGCCCGGGCGTAATGGCCGGTCCCCTCCTCCACTTCGGCGAGCACTTCACGGGCTGCAGCGAGATCGGGGTGATCCTTCCCCAGAGCTGTCGATTTGAGCCGCAGCGCCGCCATGGCATGCGTGCGCGCGGCGGCGAAGTCCCCCTTCTCGACGCAGGCGGAAGCCGAATACTGGTGGATTTCCCCGATGCCGGCCGGAGTGCCGAAATTGTACTGCCGGGTCCTAAACAATCCGTCATTGAATGCATCCAGAGCGCGGTCGTAATCGCCCATTTGCGCGTACACATTTCCCACGCTCGTACGTATACTCACAAGAAGGGTTTGGTTGTCTGGATCCACCACCTTTGCGAGGGCTGCCGCAGAGTCGTAGAGTGAGACGGCAAGAGTGAACTGACCGGTCTCGGCATGACATGCAGCGAGATAGATCATGCCGGTAATCATCGAATGCGAACGCTCCAGACCGATCGTCCGAAGGATCGCCAAGGAGCTGTCGAGGTATCGG
>DAINBR010000255.1:0-5292 GCA_036732865.1 Bacteroidota bacterium
GGCGCTTGCCGAGCGCCTCCGCCAGGAGGGCATTGTAATGCGCAATCCCTCCGCGCAACGGATATGCCGTGCCGACGATGGTGATGTTCATTGTGCCGCCGCAGATCTTTTGCCGGTATGGGACCGTCTCAGGGAAATACTCCATCCGGCGATGCACACGGCCAGTGTGGCGAGAGAACACCAGAGGCCGGCCTGGAATGAGGCTGACTCGAAACGGAATTCCACGGTCCGTGTGCCCTCAGGCACCACAATCCCGCGGAGGTTGTAATCAGTGCGATACACCGGCGTCGCCTTTCCGTCGATGTACGCGTTCCATCCGGGATAGAATACTTCGCTCAACACCAGGAAGCCTTCGCGGCCGGTGGTGACGGTGAGGTGTATGCTGTTGTGGCGAAATTCCGTGATGTCCGCATTCCATGCAGGAGGTGCGCCGTCCGGTGGTGCCATGCGGTACGGGAAGTCACCTTCTACAAGTGCGGTAGTCCAGGGATCGAAGGCCGGATCTTTGAGTGCAGCAAGAAGTTCCTCCTCGGACGCAACCGGCCGCACATCGTAGACCATATGTGCGCGCGGGAGCACTGCCGGCCGCTCCCGCAGAACCAGCCGGCGATTCACCGAATCAGTGAGAGTGATGAACCGCACGTTGAGCAGGTCGAACATCTTACCGGGAGTGTCGGTGGGTGGATGCACGCGCTGGAGAATGAGTGGCGTATATCCTTCCATGGTAAAAATGCGGTCGACCAGTCCCTGGTTGCGGTCCATCAACAGTCCCTGGGCATTGCGTGTGTTGACGCGGAAGAACCCCGACTGTTGTTTGAGGTATCTGACAACGGGCTCGGCCCGCCGAAAATGATCGGCGGGGTTTTCAGTCGACGTGTTGTGGTCGGCGCTGAAGATATAGAAGTCGATGAAGAGCAAAGCACAGGCGGCTGCGCTCAGCCAGTGCAGCGCGCCTTTGCGGGTGATGATGAGCCAGAGGATTAGTGCGGCCGCAGCCAGAAGCACCAGGCTCAGAGTGAGCTCCTTCTGCACCAGGGATTGAATCTTCACATCGCGAGGTATGCCGAGAATGCCATCGCATGCGCCGCTCAGGATGAGTAGCAGTATGCCGGCGGTGCCGCCGGTCACGGCGAGCATCACGCGCCGGAGGGCGGCCGTTTGTCTTGCATCACGGCTTTCACTGAGATAGTGGAGCACGAACGCGGAAAGGAGCGACGCCGCAAAGGCGACGAAGATGCCCATGCGCGCGGGATTACGGAACGATGCAAAACCGGGGACGTAGTGAAAGAACCCCTGGTACAAAAAGAAATTTCCGCCGAGCGAAAACAGGAGCGCAAAGAGAGCAACGGCCCCGTAAAACAGAACCGTGCGGTTTGTGTGCAGCACACTGATCGCAACGACCAGAAGGAGAATCGGCAACAGACCGGCATACACACAGGTTTCCCAGTAATGCCAGTACGGTCCCGGTCCCCAGTACTCCGAACCGTGAACATTTGAGAAGCCAAAGAGCTTGGGCGTCAGCAACGTCAGCAATTGAGACCAGCCGAGACTTCCCTCCGTTGCCTTGGCAAACGTGATCTGGGCCCGGGCTGACATGGCCGACAATTCCTGGGTGGGAAGGAACTGGACCATCGCGAAGCCGATGGAGATAGCCACGATGGCCGCGGATTTTGCTGCGATCACCTGAGAAGGTTTTTGCAGCATTCCGCGCAGACCATGATTGGCGAGAATTTCAAAGACCACGAAGCAGAGAAGGAAGAAATACAAAAAGAGCGACATCTGGGGAGAGCCGCCGAAAAAGCTGTGCCCCAGGACAAGACCCGTTCCGAACACCCACGACCAGGAGCGCGAGGCAAAGGCCCTGCGGAACATCCAGAGTATGCACGGAAACCATGCGACGACCACAAGAATCACCTGATGAATCGCATGCAGCACAAGGAATCCGGAAAACGCGTAGGCAATACCCGAGAAGAGGGAGGGCCAGCGGCGCAGTCCGTAGGATCGCGACAGCAGGTACATCCCGGCGCCGGCAAGCCAGTAGTGCAGGATGTTCATCAGCTGCAGCCAGAATACATCGAGCTGACCGCCGCGCAGGAAGAGCGTCAGCACCGTCATAGGGAGGTAGAAAACTTCGGTCTGGATCTCGGCGAGGAATGGCATGCCGTTAACGGTGTAGGGGTTCCAGAGCGGAATTTCGCCCCCGGCCAGGCTTACCGCGGCAAACTGCCGGAACGGATACCACTGGTAGACAAAATCCTCCCATAGGAACGCTCTTCCCAGGAGAAAGGGGGCGAAGAAAATCCCCACAAGGACACCGAGCAGACCGATGGATTGCCAGTCCGTCGGCTCCCATATCCGTTGGGTTGTCTGCCGCGGTTTGGTCGCTGAGCGTGCCATAGCATTTCGGGTGGTTACGTTGGCAGGAGTTCGCGGATCCGGTCGAAGACCGTGTCTACCCGCAGGTACTGCATACAATCGTTCGGACAGACGGGCGAGTAGTAGCAGGGGCAATCATAGTCGGGTTCGAGAATTGCGCCCCGGCCATAGAGTTCGAACTCGTGCTTGTTGAAGGTGTTGTTAAACAGGATCAGCTTCTTCCGGAGTCCTATGGCGATGTGCATGGCCATGGTGACTGCGGTGACCACAAGATCGCACTGGTCGACCAGGTTGATGAACTGCCGCAGAGGGAAATAGCCGGGATACCGTGCACCGCTGCGCTTGGCGATCCGGGTATTTTTCTCATGTTCCTGTTCGCCGCCCAGGAGCAACGGAATATAACCTGCACGTTTCAGTCGCCTTGCCAGGGTTATCCAGTATTGCTCCGGCCAGAGCCTGGATACCCACCGGCCCCCGCACCCGGTATTCAGGCCGATGATGGGTTTCTTCGATGGGAGCTTCCATGTGTACCCGTCCCGGGCGAAATTGTCGAGGATGTATTCTTCGCCGGAAAACGTGAACCCCGCAATGTCAAAGATCTCTTCAACGTAACTTCTCGTGTTCTCCCGGCTCAGGTCATCGAATACGCCCGTGAGGTACTTTGGCATTGCCTGGGCGTTGACGGGGGCGGGCTTGCCGTTGACCAGGATGAACCCCTGCTTCTGGTCAGCGTGCAAGATGCTCGTCAACGCGCATGCCTCCCGGTCCTTGTCCAGATTGATCACCAGATCGAAATGAACCGCCTGCAGGCTGACGATACTCTGCGGCGTGAAAGGGAGGGCCACGTCGACAACATCCGGGACGACTTCCGGACTGAGGGTGAGCCACCAGACACGGCGCTGAGGTGTTACTTCCTGAAGCTTGCGCAGGAGCGGGGTGGTGCGGATGACATCACCGAGTGCGCCGAGCTTGATGATGAGCGTGTTGCCCGATTGTGGCAGATAGTGTGCACACACGCTGCCATCCGTCTCGGTGCAATGGCAACCTTTCTGCTTGTGCGGCCGGCAGGGGACATCTCCGCGGAACCAGCGGCAATCCGTTTTGAGGGCATCGGGAGAAGACCACGGCTTGATCATCGGTGTCCGGTCTTATTTGATATAGTCCCGGATTGCATATTCCTCGGTCGTTGCCCGGGTCTTGCTGATCATCTCGCCCAGCAGGCCGATGGAAACGAACTGGATACCAATGATAATGAGCATGGATCCTGCAATGAAGAGGGGCCGGTTGCCGAGCGATGTCAATTGCATAAACCATTGGATCACGAGCACCACATCAATAACGACACCTGCAAGCGCCGCGAACATACCCAGAACGCCGAACAGATGCAGCGGGCGGCGCAGGTATCGCGTGGTAAACAACGCGGTGAGGAGATCCAGGAAGCCTTTCCAGAAACGGCCGAAGCCGAACTTGGTTTTGCCGAAACGGCGGGGGTGGTGCTGCACGGGGAGTTCGCCGATGCGGAAGCCTTCCCAGTGTGCGAGCACAGGAATGTAGCGGTGCAGTTCGCCGTACACCTTGACTGTCTTCACCACATCGCGGCGATAGGCCTTCAAGCCGCAATTGAAATCATGAATCTTTATGCCCGTCAGCAGTCGGGTCACGAAGTTGAAAAATCGTGAAGGGATGGTCTTGGCGATCGGATCGTGGCGAACCTTCTTCCACCCTGAGATAAGATCGTAGCCTTCATCGAGCTTGCGTTTGAGAGCAGGAATTTCTACAGGGTCGTCCTGGAGGTCAGCATCCATGGTGATCACAACATTCCCCTGCGATTTGTCAAAACCGACGGCGAGGGCGGCGGACTTCCCATAGTTCCTGCGAAACCGGATGATTTTCACATGCTTGTCCATCCGTTTGAGATCGCGCAGCACTTGAAACGAGCGGTCCGTACTGCCATCATCGACAAACAGGAGTTCATAGCGGAGATTCATCCGCCCGAGAACTGACCTGAGCTGATGGTGGAGTTCCTTGAGTGAATCCTCCTCATTATAGAGGGGGATAAGCACCGTCAGATCGTTCCATTGCTGCTGTGGAGCACGCGGAGGAGCGTTCTGACGCTGTCGCTGTTGCGGGACGTTTCGCGGTGGTTGCTGCTGGGCGGGGAGAGCCGGACCAGGAGCTGTCTGTTGTGCAGGTGTGTCAATCATGGGGCTCGATCTGCGAGGTTCGAACTTGTGAGATTATCAATGTATACTAACCAATTCCCCCTTGAAAATCAACGAATTACGGGGGTTTGATTTGAATTTCGCGCGAATTCTCCCTATATTTGCACATTCGATTTCCATTCAGGTACCGTGGCCGGCTTACCTTCCTTTCGTCCTCGAAAAGCCCTGGGTCAGAACTTTTTGCGGGATGTGAACATTGCCCGCAAGATTGTCGGGGCAATTGACCCCGCGCCGAACCAGACTGTGCTCGAAATCGGACCGGGTGAGGGCGCGCTCACGCCCCTTCTGGCTCGACGCGTGAAGCACTTGATTGCGGTGGAACTGGACGAAAGGGTTCTCTTCCAGCTCCGCGCGCTGATTAACGGTACTCCCGCGGAGGTGATCATAGGGGACTTCCTGACGCTGGACCTCGCAGCAATCGCGCATGCGCACGGCCCGTTGCGTATTGTCGGAAATATCCCGTACAACATCACCAGCCAGATTGTGATCCGGATCCTGGAGCAAAAGCAGTACGTGCTGGATGCGACGCTGCTCATGCAGCGTGAAGTGGCGCGTCGCCTGGCGGCTCCCCACGGCAATAAGGAATACGGCATTCTTTCGGTGTTCTGTCAACTATATGCGGATGTGACTTTGCTCTTTGACGTTTCTCCAAACGTGTTCTATCCCCGTCCCGAAGTGACATCCTCGCTCGTGC
>DAINBR010000256.1:0-5287 GCA_036732865.1 Bacteroidota bacterium
GAACCCGACGGCCCAGGCTGCCTGAATACCCCTGTCGGCGCGAACAATGAGGATCCTGCCGTTGTTTTCCGACAGAACGCATTCGCACACGCCGTCGCCATCAACGTCGGCAAGCGCTGACATGACGAACTCGCCGGACGAACCCAGCGGCGTCGAACTCACTCCGATCAGTCCATCCCTCCACGAAACCTCGACAAGCGAGCGCATCCGGTCCGGCGCAACGGTAAAAAGAAAAATGGTATTACCGCCATCAGATGATTCCGTCCACGTCTCATCATGACCGAACTGCACCGGCCGGAAGTTCGATTTCCACCCGGAAGGCCGGAGCGCCCTCCCGGCAAATCTTGCATTGTCGCACCTCCACATCACTTCGGGCTTCAGGTCTCTGACGCTGGTGACTTCCACCATGGAAAATGGAATCGGGTTGCGCTGGTATTGCTTACCGACCAGCAGTTCAGACACGCCATCCCCGTTGACATCCTGCACTCCCCACAGGTAAGTGTCGGGCATTTCCAGCTTAACGGTGCCAGTCCTGGGATCGAGGATTTCCAACCACCATCGCCCGTCCTTTCTGGCGTTGAAGAGACTCACCACCAGCTCGGGTTTGCCATCGCCGTCCACGTCCCGCACCGAATTTCCTGTATGGCGGAGTTCGGTGGTGTCGTTGGGATAGATGAACTCAACGAACCTGTCCCAGAGGTTCTTAAGGTTTCCCATTCCGTCGTTGTCGATAACCGCGATATGCCGTGCAACGCGCTCTGCGACGATGACAACCTCGCGGGCACCGTCACCATCGATGTCGACGAGCTGGGTCAGGCCATAGTTGCGGTGACGTTCGCCATTGGATGTCCAGCGCACAGACGAAGTCATGATCCCGGTGAGAACGTTGAAAACATAGAGCCCGCACAGTTTGGAAACCACAAGCTCATCCACCCCGTCATTGTCCATATCCGCCGCAGCGACGGTGGGATGAAACGCGTCATCCATCCAGAGCGTATGCGCTAGCATCCCTTGCCGCTTTCCATCGCGGAAGTCGAACACCAGTACTTCTTTCGCGCTCATCATGGGGGCGATCAGGTGCATGCCTCTGGACTTCTTGTCAAATTTGTGACAGAGGAGCGTGCCGGCCGGAGTGCCCGCGGAGAGCGGAAAGCCCAGGTAGTGTTTCATCAGGAGGCGGCCGGATTCAGCGGCGAGGACAATCAGCTCGTATCCCGTACTGCACACAATTTCCAATCTGCCATCGCCGTCGAGGTCCTCGACGGCGCCAATGGCGTTAATGCCGTAGCTCTGACTCTTCCAGATCGCGGCACCGGTGCCGTCAGTCCGGATGATACACCCGCCGTAGGCGAAGAGCAGGTCCATCCGTCCATCAGCGGCGGGAACGGGAAAACATTCGTTCTCGGAGCCGCCGAGCGGAAACGACCAGCGTATCTCGGGCCGGGAAATCTTCCCGCGCATTGGCGAACGGCCGCTCAGACGGTGGTCGCGCCTGTACATGTGCCATTCACCGGGCGGAACTGCGAGAGGGTCAGGATGAGGAGCTGTCATGGGACGCGATCAGATGGATAGCGTCTGTGGAAGTCCGGTCTTCAGTGACTCAAAGGCCTTGAGAACAAGGAGCGTGGCTCTGAGACCGTCAATGTGCGTAATGGGGGGCGGAGTATTTGTGAGAAGAGAGCGTACAAAGTCCCTGTTTTCCTCAGGGAAACCGTACTCCTCCGGATCGGTCACTTCGCTGGTGCTCTCGCCGTCGAAGAAGGTGACAGTCTTCAGTCTGTTTCTCAGGTGCGCTGTCTTTCGGCCGTCGGTAATTTGAAAGGAAAACTTCGAAACGAACGGGGTTTGCCCGGAATCACCCTGCGCAATGCCGGCAACGGCCCCGTTATCGAACCGAATGGTCGCCACGATGTTGTCAACAATCTCTCTTCCCCGGTGCGTGTAGTTTCCCCCTTCCGCAAAAATACGGACGGGCTTCGTACCATTGAGGTGGCAGACGAGGTCCATCGTATGGCATCCCTGCGATAGGACGTTCCCGCCTCCTCTCAGTGGATCGTTGGCCCAGAAGTCGTCGGGCCATCGTGCGTCCATCATCTGCCCCATCGTTATGAGGGGTGAGGGAATGAATTCTTTCGCGCGGGCAACCGAAGGGTAGTAACGCATCTTGAAGCCGGTCATCAGGGTGATGCCATGCTTTTCGACCGCGTTCCCGACATCAAAGCACTCCTGAAGTGTAAGAGCCAGGGGCTTCTCGACCATCACATGCTTATGACACTCCGCGGCTTTGATGGCAAGGGAGCTGTGCGTGTCGTGATACGTGCAGATGTAGACTGCGTCGACAGCATCGTCATGCAGGACTTTCTCGGGATCGGTTGTGGCATACTGCCCCTTGAATTTTGCGCAGAGGGATTGTGCGCGCTGTTCCACCGAATCGCAGAACGCACGTACGCTGACATGCTCGATACCGGAAAGACTTTGGGCGTGGATCTCTCCCATGCTTCCGCAGCCGATGATCGCTACCTGGATATCTGCTGGCATTGCCGCTCATCAATTAGTGAGTGAAGAACATCGAGCTGAGAACTACGCCGGCTTCCGGCGTTCAAGATAGTAGATGATGGTGTAGCCGATGTGACAATACCGGGATTGGAGAATTTTCGGCCAGCCGTCCCAGGATTCCCAGTAGAAGACGAAATTGTTCTCGAATGGGATACGATCCAGCTCATGAATTCTGTAGAAGGCATCCAGGTATCTCCCATCGGATCTCTTCCCGAATGTGGGCGAACCGTGGAAGTCTGACGTCCTTGAGCCCAAACCTGCAGCACTCTGCCAATTGTAGTAGTACCCGCAATAGTCTTCTGTACCCGTGGAGAGGTGCACGTTTCTCCCGTCGGGGACGCAATAGAAATCCCTTTCCTCGAATGCCCGGTTGTTTTCCGTGACACTGTCGGAGAGCATCCAATAATAGAGTGACCAGTACACACCTCTTCCCACATTCTTCAGGGTTAAGAGCGTATCATTGACGTTGGCATCGGTCGGGAGGCTGTCGCCTGTGCAGGCATAGAACTCGCTGTACCGGCCCTTCTCACGCCTGCCAATCTCGTAGAAGATGTTATAGAACGCGACCCAGGCCGTATCGCCGGCAATGCTCACGTTCACCGAGTCGGTAAATGGAACATCGAAATACGCGTTGTGCCCGGCCGTGTAGCCGTTGAGCAGGCCGGTATTGGTCACGGAGAAATACCTGCTGGTAAATCCGTCATTCCCGGTAGCACTCGACATGATGCTGGCCCGCGACATAAAGAGGTTTCCGAACCTCCCGGCGAAGCGCGGGGTTCCGTCAACGCTGAGTGTACACATCGCCCGTGGCGGAGCAAGGATGAACCAGGACTTGATCGTTCCGCCGGAAGGATTGGCGATTTTGAGATTGAGAGACCGCTCGACCGACTGGATCCCGGCCAGCGTGCCTATGGGGCCGGCATCGTCCGACGTTCGTCCGCCGGTGGACCTTGCAGAACCCCGCTCCTGCCCGTGTGCAAGAGCTCCGGTAAGCAGGAGTGCGATGAGAAGGTGTTTCACGGTTGCTCGCTCTGTCCCGTTAGTTGTTTATCGGCGCACAAAATAGTGAGTTAGGATTGCATGCGGCTCTCTGGTGCCGGGCAGATTGACAGGGCAAACGCTGGGATGAGATGCTGCCCCCGGTTCCGTTGAAATTCCCGGGTGAGCAAGACTGAGACGCAATCTACAAGACTTTCGTGATTGTGTCAACCTTTCACCGGAAAACGCGAAGCTCCAGAGGGTAGGCCTTGAGGCTTGATTCTCGCCCGGAGAGGATGCGCTAGAAGCCGACTCCCACGTTCATACCCACATGACTGAGGCTGAAGTCATTGTAGTCATCATTGGACTGGTTGCGCACCGCTTCAGCACTCAAAGCAATGTCCAACCCCAGTCCATTAAAGAGTTCGAAATAGCGCGAGAGCCAGAATTCAGCAGAACTGTGGAGATCAATCCTGTTGTTTGCTGTGACATCCCCAACGAGATTAAGTGCGGGCCCAGAGAAGCGTTTTCGCATCACGTTGATCGTGACGATAGACTGCAGTCCGAGCGGCAGTGTCTGTCGGTATACGATGCACGATGACGGACCGTCATAACTGAAGAACTCGTTGTAAATATCCTCATCCAGCTTCGACGTGTTTGCGTATTGGGCCAGATAGCGCGTTTCGGATCCGAGGTTGTGGCGGTAGCGAAGCTCCGCGATCAGCGAGCCCGCACTCCACGACGAACCTGCAAACACGCCGCCTGATAATTGTGAAGACGTTGTGGTTGAGGCAGTCACAAGGATGCCGTTCTCGGCCTGGACAACAGGATTTGCGCCACCCTTCCCTTTGCCTTGGTTCCCTGCAACAGAGATCAGTGATGTGTCGTCGACACTTTTGGGATAGTGTTTGAATCCTCCCTGCGCCAGGACGCCGAATGTTAACCCGTCAGGGGAAAACCATCCAAGTCGGACAGTCATCACTTCTGTAATATTCGAGAGTTCCGTCAGGTTCACGTACGACCGGATACCGACGTCGTTGTGGACACGCATGAACATTGTGCCAATGCGAAACCGGTACGAGGCGGACATGGAAGCTCCGAAATTGTCGAATTCACGGAAGGCCGGCTTGTCATGCCTCCCTCCAAACTGAGCTGTTACGTCAAGGTATGACCGCACGGAGTCCCGGTCTACCGGCTCTCCGCCTTCATGTTCCTCCTCCTCTGCTTCATCTTCACTTCCAGGCTGCACGATGCGTGGTGGTGAGGAGACGCTGCCATATACCTGCTGAAGCACAATGCGTCCGTTATGCTCATAGTAGTTGCGATCCGTGAAAGTATTGAAGAGCATCAGACCGCCTACGTAGCCCGCTGCAATTGTCCCATTTCCGAGCGGATGGGCATACTGGAGCTCAAGATAGTTCTCACGAAGTTGGTCCGGAATCATTTCATAATTATAGAGAGGATTGCGATGGTACCCGTACGATGTAGACATGAAACCGGATACCTGTGCCGACGCGGGTACACTGCCGGCAACGCAGAGCAGGAGAACGGCACATCCAAGAAGAATCCTGCCGTTACGGCTGTTATTGAACATGGGTTGTCTCCACAGACTGCACAATATCGAATCGTTCGGTTTTGGCCCAGACGCGCTTTTCTTTCCGCACATAATCGGACCACCAGGCCTTCATCACGATGAACATCCAGAGTTGAGTGTAGGTAAAATACATGACCACCGCCAGTCCAAGGTTGCGCA
>DAINBR010000257.1:0-5275 GCA_036732865.1 Bacteroidota bacterium
CGGGACGCTTCCCCGCGCCGGCATCGAAGCACCTCCCCTCCCGGCGGGCGCGCACCCTCAGCGCCTGGAGGGGAATGCATTGTAGGCACTTGGCCCCGGGCAACAGGCGGCGAGGACCAGTGCCCCGTGCCTATTGCCTGAACACAAGGTGAATCCTGGCATAACTCCGGAGAAAGGCATCATGGCGACCACAACACACCATGTCGGCATTGTAATGAACGGCGCTACGGGCCGGATGGGATCCAATCAACACCTGACACGCTCACTCGTCGCGATCATCCGCCAGGGTGGCATCCGCCTGAATGACCGCGAAGTGATCATGCCCGATCCAATTCTTGTGGGACGCAATGCTGCGCGCCTCGAGAGCCTTGCTGCCGCCAACGGAATTTCACGCTGGACGACCGATCTCGGCAAAGCGCTGGATGACAGCTCCAACACCATCTACTTCGATGCGCAGATCACCAGTCTCCGCGTGCCCAGCATTCGGGCCGCGGTGAAAGCCGGAAAACATATTTATTGCGAGAAACCCACTGCACTCACCACCGACGAGGCGTACGAACTCTATCTCCTCGCAGAAAAGAAAGGGGTGAAGCACGGCGTTGTGCAGGACAAGCTCTGGCTCCCTGGCATTCTCAAGCTCAGACGGCTGATACGGGACGGGTTCTTCGGACGCATCCTTTCCGTTCGCGGCGAATTCGGGTACTGGGTCTTCGAGGGGAATTCCATCCCTGCCCAACGGCCGTCATGGAACTACCGCGCAGAGGAGGGGGGCGGCATCATTTTTGACATGCTCTGCCACTGGCGCTACCTCCTCGACAATGTCTTTGGTAAAGTGCAGGCCGTCTCCTGCCTCGGTGCCACGCACATTCCTACCCGCTGGGATGAACGGGGATCTCCATACCAGTGCACAGCCGACGATGCCGCCTATGCCACGTTTGCACTGGACAACGGGGCGATTGCGCAGTTCAACTCCTCCTGGGCAACACGCGTCCGCCGCGACGACCTGCTCACATTACTCGTCGACGGAACCGCGGGCTCGGCGATGGCAGGACTCCGCGACTGCTGGATCCAACCCGCACAAGCTACACCGCGTCCGGTCTGGAACCCTGACATCGACAGTCCGGTCAACTACTTCGACCAGTGGATGTGCGTGCCGTCTCAAGAGGAATTCGGCAATGCATTCAAGTCCCAATGGGAACTCTTTCTCCGGCACGTGGTGAAGGGCGAACCGTTCCCGTGGGACCTTCTGGAGGGCGCACGCGGCGTCCAGCTCGCTGAAATCGGCATGGAATCCTGGAAGTCAAAAAAGTGGATCAATGTCCCGGAACTGAAACCGGTCAGCAAAGAGTTATAATATGGACTTCCCTCGCCTGCAGCAGCAGTACATCACGGCCCTCCGGGCTGATATAATCCCTTTCTGGGAAAAATACTCGATCGACGGGCACGGCGGATTCTTCACGTGCCTCGATCGGTCCGGCACCGTCTACGATACCGACAAATTTGTGTGGTTGCAGGCGCGCCAGACGTGGACGTTCTCGATGCTGTACACGCGCCTGGAAAAGAACCCGCGCTGGCTCGAAATTGCGAATCACGGCTTTGATTTTCTCCATGCCCACGGGACCGACAGTGAGGGGAATTGGTATTATGCGCTGACGCGCGACGGCACGCCGCTGGTCCAACCCTATAACATCTTCTCCGACTGTTTCGCCGCGATGGCGCTCAGTCAGTACGCCCTGGCTTCCGGAGACAGCGTCGCACAGGACCTCGCGCTCCGCACCTACCGGAACATCCTCCGCCGCAAGGATTCTCCCAAAGGCAAATACTCGAAAATCGTCCCGGGCACCCGGGCAGTAAAGTCCTATGCGCTGCCGATGATCCTCATGAATCTCATTCAGGAACTCTCCTGGCTTCTGGATCCTGCGGAATACGCCGCGATGCGGGATGCACTGATCCGCGAAGTTTTTGGATTCTTCATCGACCCGGTCACCGGACTCGTGCATGAACATGTCTCGCCGGACGGGTCGCATCCCGATACTTTTGACGGCCGGAGTATCAATCCCGGGCACGGCATCGAAGGAATGTGGTTCCTCATGGATCTCGCCAGTACCGCCGGTGATGACGCGCTCATTTCCAGCGCGCTCGACTCTGTCCTGCGCACACTGGACCGGGCGTGGGATCCGGAATACGGAGGCATCTTCTACCTCCTCGACGCCCAGGGGAAACCGCCGCTGGCAATGGAATGGGACCAGAAACTCTGGTGGGTGCATGTCGAGACACTCATCGCGCTCCTCCTTGGGTACCGCCTTACCAGGCGGCCCGAATCCCTGACCTGGTTCGAGCGAGTCCATGACTATACGTGGAATCGATTCCCCGATCCGGAATTCGGAGAGTGGTGGGGCTATCTCGACAGGCGGGGCGACGTTCTCATCCCTTTGAAAGGCGGAAAGTGGAAGGGGTGCTATCACATTCCCCGGGCGCTCCTGCTGTGTGCGAATCTTCTCGGTGAACTGCATGACTGATCAACCCCACATCCTCGCAGAAGCTCCGTATCGCGACCTCAGGCTGGCAGAGTACCAGATCGCCGTACTTCCTTGGGCGGCCACCGAGCCGCACAATCTTCATCTGCCCTACGGCACCGACATAATTGAGACGGACAGGATCGGGCGTGAAGCCGTACGTCTCGCCTGTGCAGGCGGGGCACGGACGATTCTGCTCCCGACAATCCCGTTCGGCGTCAACACAGGACAACTGAGTATCCCGCTCACCGTGAATATGAATCCGAGCACCCAGATGGCGGTGCTCGAGGACGTCGTGACGTCACTTGAACATCATCGTATACCGCGGCTTGTCATCCTGAACGGCCACGGCGGGAACGACTTTCGCCAGATGATCCGGGAACTCAGCTTACGACACACGACGTTTCTGGCAACGGTGAACTGGTATCGCTCCGTCCCGCTGAAAGACTTTTTCGATGTTCCGGGCGATCATGCTGACGAGATGGAAACGAGTCTCATGATGTTCCTCGCGCCGGACCTTGTGCTTCCCCTCACCGAAGCCGGCAAGGGGAAGGAACACCGAATGACGGTTTCGGCTTTCCGCGAAGGATGGGCCTGGACGCCGCGTGAGTGGACTCGGGTCACCGACGATACTGGAACCGGAGACCCCAGCGCGGCCACCGCCGCGAAAGGCGCCCGTTACTTTGCCGCTGTCACATCGAAGGTCGCCGGCTTCCTTCTGGAACTCGCCCGGACCGAAAAGGCGCATATGTCCGAAAAGGAATGACCCCGACATGATGAAACCCGCCGCCTATGCCACTTCACTAAGCGTCGTCGCCGCTCTCGGAGGACTGCTCTTCGGCTACGACACAGCTGTCATCTCCGGTGCCATCGGATTCTTGCGCTCGTACTTCAATCTGGGGCCTGCGGAAACCGGATTCGCCGCATCCAGTGCTCTCCTCGGGTGCATTCTCGGCGCGGGGATCGCAGGGCCGCTCAGTGACAGGTTTGGCCGCAAACGTGCACTCCTGCTCGCCGCCGTGTTGTTCACCGTGTCGGCTATCGGTTCGGCCGTTCCCCGCACGCTCGTTGAGTTCAATATTGCGCGCATTCTGGGCGGCATCGGGGTCGGCATGGCCTCCATGCTCTCGCCGTTGTACATCGCGGAGATTGCACCTGCCGGCATTCGCGGCCGGCTCGTCTCCTACAACCAGTTCGCTATCGTGATGGGTATTCTGCTCGTCTATTTCGTCAACTACTTCATCGCCGGCATCGGTGATGATCCGTGGAATACCACCACTGGATGGCGGTGGATGTTCGGCTCGGAGACACTCCCGGCGCTCCTGTTCTTCCTCGCACTCCTTGCCATACCCGAAAGCCCCCGCTGGCTTGTGAAGCGGGGCGAGGATGGACGAGCATTGGAGATCCTTGCACGCCTCGGTGCACCCGGGGAGGCCCGCGCGGAAATCGCCGCAATCAAAGCGACACTTGCTGAAACCACTCAGTCTGCGGCAGGATTCCTCTCACCCGGAATGGGCATCGCCCTCGCTCTCGGGATTGCTCTCGCCGTCCTGCAGCAAATTACCGGCATCAATGTGTTCATGTACTACGCACCGGAAATTTTCAAACAAATGGGCGCAGGAACTGACAGTGCCCTTCTCCAGACTGTTGTGGTGGGGGCATTCAACGTCACATTTACCGTGGTCGCGATCTGGACGGTCGACCGTATCGGCCGCAAACCACTTCTGATCATCGGCGCATCCGGTATGGGCCTCTCCCTCATCGGGCTCGGCCTTGCGGCGTTCTTTGAAACGACCCATGGATGGGTCCTCATTTTTGTCCTGGGCTACATCGCCTGTTTTGCACTCTCCATGGGCCCGGTAGTCTGGGTCGTTCTTTCAGAGATCTATCCCACCCGGCTCCGCGGCCGCGCGATGGCAATAGCCACGTTGCTCCTCTGGACCGCGAATTTCGCCGTTTCGCAGACATTCCCTGTCTTCAACGAAGATCCCTGGCTGGTCGCGACGTTCCGGCACGCATTTCCGTTCTGGCTCTACGCCTTCTTCTGCGTAGTCACGGTGATCGTGACATGGCTGTTCATGCCGGAAACAAAGGGGAAGACACTCGAAGAAATTGAACTCCGTTGGAGACAGAGGGAGTAGCCAGAATCACCGCGCTTCAGACGCAGATCACGATTCTCTCAGCTCCGGTTGCACGTAACCCGCGTGAACGATGACGCATTTTGTTATGCCGCTTCGCACCATACTTCTTTTCGCAGCACTTTCGGGTACTGTTCCGCCGCTGTTTTCTCAACCGGCGGACTCGGCCTGGTTCCCCTTCTCCCCCGCACGTCACCTCGCGGCCATCGGGCTCGTTGATGATTGGCACAAACCCCTCGTCACCGAAACAGGTTCGCTTGCCTACGATTTCGGCCCGGGCCCGTACACGTTCCCGCTGACCGAAGTCCTCGTCGGCACCCTGGAAGGCAATCGTCCCGTGGTCCGCCAGTGGCTTCCCGATGCCTCCGTGCCGATCATCGCGACGCGGCTCTCCGCAGAAAAGACCGACTGCATAGTGCACGCATTCACCCTGATCCCTCGTGAGACGACAGCCGCCAGAGTTCCAAGCAACCAAGCCCTGGTGATGCGAAAGGGCGGCCTCAACGGCGCATACGGATGGGCCAACCCACCCGCCGGGACCGCCTCTTCGTTTTCGAACGTCGCCTGGTGAACAAACAGACTCCGCCGGTATTTTGTGCGTGTTGAGCCGGGAAGCCGCAG
>DAINBR010000258.1:0-5212 GCA_036732865.1 Bacteroidota bacterium
TATTCAGGATTTGAAAAGAAATCTGTCTTTTCTACTGTGTAATCTGCCCTGATTACAATTGCCACGCACTTCTCATTACGGTCAATGATTTTCTGAAACTGTTGCATGATGTTCAGACAGATACTATCGCAATTGTGATTTCACGGTAGCGCTGGTTTTGTACCATCGACTGTTGAATCCTGGGAAAGGACCATCTGATTGTGGCACGCCTGCAATCTTGAAGCGCCTGTATCTTTGAAATCATGACGCAAACCGAATTCAACACTCACAGCGAAGGTCAGGTGACTGCTGTCCAATACCGTATGTCGTTGGACGCTCACTCCGAATCAATGCCAGGATAAAATCTGGAATCACCGCCGCACGCTGCCAATGTGTGTTCTGCTTCGGACAAAGATATTGAAATAGCACGAAACAAACGTATGCAGCTCGTACAACCCTGCAAACACCGGCAAAAGTGCTCCCCGGTGAGTTTCGATCCTGCACAAGGGGAAAGCGAACTCGGAATCATCGTCTCGTTCTTCGCCGACTCCCGCGTGCCGCCGTACAGCCATGATGACGACCCAGCACGTAGCGCTATGTCTTATTCACTTCGCGAAGCTGCTCTGCAATCCACTTGTACGTGACCTTCAATCCTTCATTGAGTTTGTGCGATGGTTCCCAACCGAGCTTCTCCCGGATCAGACGATTGTCCGAATTGCGGCCACGAACACCCAGAGGACCCTTGATGTGATTCAACCGCAAATTCTTCCCCGCAATCCCCATCGCCATTTCAGCCAACTGATTTATCGTCACCATCTCCTCGGAACCGATATTCACGGGGCCGGTGAATTCACTCTGCATCAGCCGGCGAACACCTTCCAGACACTCGTCAATGTAAAGGAACGACCGGGTCTGCAAACCATCGCCCCAAATTTCGATTTCACCGCCATCGGGAGCTGACGCGACCTTCCTGCACAACGCAGCCGGCGCCTTCTCACGGCCACCTTGCCACGTTCCTTCAGGCCCGAAGATGTTGTGGAACCGCGCTATGCGAACAGGAAGTCCGTAGTTCCGCATATAGGCAAGGAATAACCTCTCACTGAAAAGCTTCTCCCATCCGTATTCACTGTCGGGCGCTGCCGGATACGCCGAATCCTCAGAACATTTCGGATTATCCGGATCCATCTGGTTGTATTCGGGATACATACAAGCGGAAGACGAATAGAAGACTTTGCCGAGCCCCGTAGCCCTCGCCCGATCAGCCATGTTCAGGTTGATGGTCGCCGAGTTATGCATCACGTCGGCATCATGGTTGCCCGAAAAAATGTACCCCGCCCCGCCCATATCCGCTGCAAGTTGGTAGAGCTCGTCAAACTTCCGATCGGTGATGTTCTTGCACACATCCTGATCGCGAAGGTCGCCAATGACAAAATCGTCCGCCGCTGTCGGACTGAATTCTGGATACTTTAGATCCACCCCACGTACCCAATATCCCTCACGCTTTAGCCGCTTGACGAGATGACTTCCTATGAACCCTCCTGCACCACACACCAGAGCAGTCTTTTGCTTTTCCATTTCATTTTCCACAGTTGGGTGAGAGTTATGTTTGAGAGCCGATTACGAGCAAATTGGCACGCATTCCAGGTCAACTTTTTCGCAAATGCCGTGCCAATTGCCTGATTCTGAAGGTTGGAGACGATTGGCCCCACCCTTCTGTCTGTGGCCCCCTATGGCCGAATATCGCAGTCCGTATTGCCCCTGGAGAAAAACATGGCTGATTCTACTTCTTCGAACCCACAACCTGGCTGCGAACAGTAGACAACTGGCTCCTATTCTCCTCATACCACTGTATCGTCCTCTTCAACCCTTCTTCAAAGCCCGTTTTCGCCGTGAATCCGAACCGCTCGCGCGCGCGGGTAGTGTCCAGCATGCGGCGGGGCTGACCGTTCGGCTTGGAGTGATCCCATTTGATCATGCTATGATACCCCGTCAGTCGGGCAATCTGAAGCACGAGGTCCTTGATGGAAATCTCAAACCCGACGCCGATGTTCACTGGCTCTGGCTCGTCAAACTTCTCGGTTGCCAGCACAATTCCTTCCGCCGCATCCTCCACAAAGATGAACTCCCGAGTTGCGCTGCCATCCCCCCACACCTCGATTTCCGTCGCACCGGACTCCCGGGCATCGACACACTTTTTGATCAATGCCGGGATCACATGTGATGACGCAGGATCAAAGTTGTCGCCTGGCCCGTACAGGTTCACCGGCAACAAGTAGATCCCCTTCATGCCATACTGCTGCCTGTATGCTTGCAGCTGTACCAGGAGCATCCGCTTCGCCATTCCGTACGGAGCATTTGTCTCTTCAGGATACCCATCATGGATATGCTCTTCCTTAAACGGCACCGGCGTGTATTTCGGATAGGCACATATCGTCCCGATGACCACGATCTTCTTCACTCCAGCCTGGCGTCCGAGCTCGATGAGCTGGATTCCCATGATGGCGTTTTCGTAAAAGAACCGTCCGGGGTTGTCGCGGTTCGCGCCAATTCCACCCACGACTGCGGCCAGGTGAATTACGACTTCGGGCCTGAAATCCTGATACATCCGCCGGATGTCAGTCTCCTTCCGCAAATCATAATCTTCGATGAGCGGGATGAGGATATTGTCGAACCCATGGGCACGCAACGTGGGTACGAGCACCGTGCCGAGAAATCCGCGACCACCTGTTACGGTTATCCGTGAATCTTTGGTGAGACTGAATGACATAGACACGCCTGAATAGTCATGAAATGTGTAGCATCACACTAGCGGTTGCGGACAGATGGTGCGTTTCGAAATCACTACGAAACACTCTTTTTTGACATTCCTGTTCAGAATCCCCGCCGCTGCACTTTCTCCAAATCGGCCTGCACCATGAGACGAACCAGTTCACGGAAGTGTGTCTTCGGCACCCAACCTAGTATGGTGCGAGCCTTTGTAGCATCGCCAATGAGGAGTTCGACCTCGGTCGGCCGGTAGTATCGGGGATCGACTTCCACCACGACCTCTCCAGTGGAAGCCAGAATTCCCTTCTCGTTTTCCGCTTCACCCTTCCACTCCAGCGGCATGCCGAGCTCCGCGAACGCCCGTTCGGTGAATTCCCGCACAGTGTGCGTCTCGCCGGTCGCCATGACGTAGTCCCCCGGTTCCGGATGCTGCAATATTCGCCACATCCCTTCAACGTATTCCGGTGCGTAACCCCAGTCGCGCCGCGAACTCAGGTTACCGAGAGTGAGCTTCTTCTGGAGTCCCAGCTTGACGCGAGCCGCGGCAATCGTGATCTTGCGAGTGACGAACGTCTCACCACGACGCGGAGACTCGTGATTGAATAAAATCCCATTTGTGGCGTAGAGCCCGTACGCTTCACGGTAGTTGACGATGATCCAATAGGCATAGAGTTTGGCGACACCGTACGGACTGCGCGGATAGAACGGTGTCTTTTCGGTCTGCGGCACCTCCTGCACTTTTCCGTACAGTTCGCTGGTCGATGCCTGATAGAATCGAGTCTTCAAACCAGTCTCTCGAATCCCATCCAGGAAGCGCAATGTCCCGACGGCATCCACTTCGGCCGTGTACTCCGGAAGCTCGAATGAGACCTTCACGTGGCTCTGGGCGGCAAGGTTGTAGATTTCATCCGGCTCGACCTTCTCAAGCAGACGGTTGAGGTTGCTCGTGTCGGTGAGGTCCCCGTAGTGCAGGAAGAGCCGCTTGCCTGAGATCTCCGGGTCATTGTAGAGATGGTCGATGCGCCCTGTGTTGAACGAACTGCTGCGGCGGATTATGCCGTGAACTTCATACCCCTTTTCGAGCAGCAACTCAGCAAGGTATGAGCCATCCTGTCCGGTGATGCCTGTAATGAGAGATCGGGTCATGGTCGAGTCATGTCGAAGTTTTGGAGACAAGAGGATGTCCGAGGCAACAGGCACCGCGCGCGACGTGACGCTCCCCGAACTCTGGTGGAACCCGCCGCTGGCCTATTTCCCTCCCTGCAGCAAGGCTATATCCGCCTGCACCATCTCCTTCACAATATCGTTGAAACCGCTCCGGGGCATCCATCCCAGTATACGCCGGGCTTTGCTGCTGTCGCCTTTCAGCAACTCCACTTCGGCCGGACGGAAAAACCGGTCGTCTACCACTACGAAGTCACGGTAGTCTTTGTTGACGCATGCGAACGCAGCTTCACAGAACTCACGGACGGAATGTGTTTCGCCGGTCGCAATCACATAATCATCCGGATCCTTCTGCTGTAACATCATCCACATTGCGGGTACGTACTCGGCGGCATGCCCCCAGTCTCTTTTCGCTTCAAGGTTTCCAAGACGCAGTTCAGTCGCCAATCCCTGCGCTATGCGGGCGGCATGGTAGGTGATTTTCCGTGTGACAAATTCAAACCCGCGACGGGGTGACTCGTGGTTGAAGAGGATGCCGTTTACCGCAAACAAACCATAGCTTTCCCGGTAGTTGCGGGTAAGGTCAAATCCGGCGACTTTCGAGATCCCGTACGAGGAGCGCGGGTGGAACGGTGTGTTCTCGCTCTGCGGGACTTCCCGCGCCTTGCCGAACATCTCGCTTGATCCTGCAAAATAGAACCGGCATTCCGGACGTGCATCTCGCAATGCGGTCAGCAGAAAATGTGTACCGTTGATGTTCGTGTTGAGCGTGGAAAATTCGTCTTCGAACGAATAGCTCACGAAGCTCTGTGCAGCCAGGTGATAGCACTCGTCAGGCTTGACGTTGACAATCGTCCGATAGAGACTGGGGAAACTCTCAAGCGACCCGGCATGCAATTGGACGTCGTTCTGGAGGTGCTTGATCCTCCACATGCGGTGTGAAGGATCCTCCAGCGCCACGCGGCGGACAATCCCGTGAACTTCGTACCCCTTTGACAGTAGGAGTTCTGCGAGGTAGGAGCCATCCTGGCCGGTGATACCCGTTATGAGAGCACGAGGCATTTATAAATATACAACCCACGCGCCTCAATCGCAATGAAGTGTTCGGGGATCGGATGGAAGCGAAACGGTTGCGGATCCGCACAGCTTTGCGTATATTTCGAGATTCACCTCATGGAGAGGTGGCCGAGTGGTTGAAGGCGCCGGTCTCGAAAACCGGTATACCGCTTGCGGTATCCAGGGTTCGAATCCCTGCCTCTCCGCCATGCCCCGCTGCGCCGAATGCGCCGGCGGGGATATATCG
>DAINBR010000259.1:0-5210 GCA_036732865.1 Bacteroidota bacterium
TTTCGAGCGCGTCTGGCGTATGAGCGTAATCAATGATTGCCGTCCAGCCACCGGGTGAGACTATCTGTTCGAAACGCCCGCGTACGGCTTTCACCGAGCCGACTCCACGGGCGGCGATGTCCTGTGGCACACCCATCGCGGTCGCCGCCCCCATCGCAGCGAGTATGTTCGCGACATTGAATCCGCCTATCAATGCGGTCCGCACCAAGGTTGACCCGCCGGGCATCGACACGGTAAATTGCATCCCCCGGATACTCATCGAGACGTCCGCGCCGTTGATCTCGGCGTTCTTTTCCAGGCCGTAGCGGACGACACGCGCCCGGATTCCCCTCACCATCTCATCACCCCGCGGATCGTCGGCATTTATCACCGCGACGGCATCGGCCGGTAGACCGCTGAAGAGTATCTTCTTTGCCGCGCAATAGTCGTCCATGGTCCCGTGATAATCCAGATGATCCTGTGTGAGATTCGTGAAAACGCCGGCTGCGAAGCGGACTCCGTGGACGCGGTGTTGTACCAGTGCGTGTGACGAAACTTCCATGACCGCCGATGTGCAATTATGTTCGACCATGGTAAGGAGTAATGCATTCAGTTCGAGCGACTCGGGTGTCGTGTGTGTCGCCTGCACTACCGCATCTCCCAGATCATAGTGAATCGTGCCAATCAGACCAACCCGCTCGCCGTTGGCTTCAAGGGCGGCTTTGATCAGGTGGGTTGTCGTTGTTTTTCCGTTGGTCCCCGTCACGCCGATCAGACGCAAACGGTGAGACGGATGGCCGAACGCGTTCGCGGCCAGCTCTGCAAGCGCAATGCGCGCGTTGGGAACGACGATCTTCACCACACGCGCGTGCAGGAAAAGCGCGTCCGGCACCGCTATGTCGTCCTCAAGCACCACGGCTGCCGCACCGCGGTCAATCGCATCCTCGACAAAACGCAGGCCGTTGACCGAAGTCCCCGGAACCGCCACAAACAGGTCACCGCGACCCACTTTGCGTGAGTCGTACTGCACTGCGTGCACCTCGACGTCCTGCGACTGTGCCGAAGCGCCGTACTGCAACATGAAAAGTTTGCTGACAGCGACGCCGTCCAGCAGTCGGCCGAGGAGCACGGTATACCTACGAATTGCCGGCCGGACCCGGCCGGGGTTCACACCGCAATGTTACCTGTGTACCCTGCCGCACCTGTTCTCCGGGCGGAGGCGCTTGCGCACGGACGTTTCCCGATCCGACAATGGCGAATTCCAGCTGGTGTGTTGCCAGCTGGTTGATGGCACGGCGGAGCGAGAGTCCGCGCACCTCCGGAACAAGCGTGAAGCCCGCAGGAACCGTACGGGAAAGTGCGTTCGTCGTGAGCTTTACTCTGCTTCTTGCCGGGACGGAGATTCCCGGCGCAGGCGACTGCGCGACGATCATCGTCCCCGCACCGGACACTTCCGGTACGAATGCTTCCCCTTCGAGAAGGGTTGATGCGACATCGGCCCGGAGGTTCATCACGTTAGGCACTCTGCGCACATCACCGGATGCAATCATCCTCGAAGGCGATGCGGAACGGAGCCGGCTGGCCATCGTCCGGATCTTTTCCACAATGGCTTTGAAAATCGGAGCACTGGCCTGACCGCCGTAGTAGCTTACTGCACGCGGCCGGTCGAGCACAACAAGACAGACGATCGTCGGCTCTTCTACGGGGAAGTATCCGACAAAGGAGGCGATATAGTTACCCGGTGCGTAGCGACCCTCAATCGTCAACCGTGAGGTACCGGTTTTGCCGGCAATACGCAGCCCCGGCAGTTTGGCCGGTGTACCCGTCCCGCGTTCCACTGCTCCTTCAAAGAGTCTCGTCAGAATCGCGGCACTCTGCGGCGAGATGACAGGACGGACCCGTTGGGGTTGTGCATCCATAATCACATCGCCCTGCCTGTTTCTCACCTGACGGACGACAAACGGCCTCATGAGAACGCCCTTGTTTGCCACCGCGGCATATGCCATGACTATCTGCAGTGCCGTCGCATTCACTTCGTACCCGTACGCCATCGATTGCAGGGTGGTTCCCGACCAATCCTTGGGTTTTTTCAAACCGCCGGTCGCTTCCGCCGGGAGTTCGATGCCTGTCGGTGCACCGAAGCCGTACGCGCGAGCCATACGGAACAATCGTTCCGAACCAATGCGGAGGGCGACTTTGGCCATCACGATGTTGCTCGACTGTTCGACAGCTTCCTGGAATGTCAGCGTCGCATACGGATGCGTGTCGGTGATTTCCCGTACCCGGCCACGGCCGCTCGGCGCACGATACGTTCCGTTTTCCGCATTGAACTTCTCATCCAGACGGGCTGCTCCGTGTTCCACGACGGACGAAATCGTCACAAGCTTGAAAATAGAGCCGGGTTCGTACACATCGGTAATGACCCTGTTGCGCATGGCGGCCAGATCGAGGTCCGACGTCTTGTTCGGGTCCATTGACGGATAGGTCGCCATCGCCAGGATCTCTCCCGTGGCCGGATCCACCATCACAGCCTGCCCGCCTTCTGCCTGTGTCCGGTGTACGCCACGTTCGAGTTCCTCTTCCACGACCGACTGGATATCGGCATCAATCGTGAGCACCAGGTTCTGACCGTCGACCGGGTCTGTGCGCGGATAATCCACCGTCGGACGCGTCCTGCGCAGTGCATCCCGCTGGAGCACCACAAATCCGTCACGACCACGGAGCCATCTGTCAAACTGCTGCTCCAGACCGCTCAATCCGCCGTTGTCGACACCCGTGACACCGATCAGCTGTCCGGCGGCGCGATCGTAGTGATACAACCGCTTCGGCTCTTCGCGGACGATGAGTCCCCGCAGGTCACGTCCGGAAATACGGGATGCAACCGAAGGGTTCACGCCCCGTTCAAGCCAGACGAAGCGCCGCGTGCCGTCGCGCATATCGCCCATGTATTCCCGCCGGGGCTTGTTGAACACCCGGGCAAACCGTGCGGCTATATCGTCCCGGTCGCTTCCCGCGATAAAGGGGTCTGCGGCATACGAGACGTACAACGTATTCGAGACAAGGAGATAGCCGTTCCTGTCACTGATTGTTCCGCGTGCCGCCGGGAGAGTCATACGGGCTTCATATTGCCTTCGCGCCTGCTCGCGATAGGCGCCTGCCCGGACAATCTGGATATGCACCAGACGGGCGGCAATCAACAGGAAGCAGAACAGCAGAAGGATTTTCAGCCCGCGCACGCGTTGAAACGCCCGATGGCGCGGCACAACCTTCGGTGCCAAGGGATCGTTCAGCGGCGTCATTTCCCGAGCTCCTTGCGGATCTGCGCTGCGCGCTCCTGCAGATCGGAATCCACGGTAAGCCACTCCGGCTGCTCCTGCGGATAGATCATGTCCAGCGATTCAGAGGCGATCTTCCCGATCCGCTCCAGCGATGCCTTGCGGTTAACCTCTGCCTGCAGGGTGGCGTTGGTCTCGATCTGCCGCTGATACTTGACCTGCAGTGCATTGACATCCACAACCAGCCGGTTCACTACTATAATATTGTCGATGTAGAACACGATCGCGGCACCGAGCACGAACAATGCGAGGAGAATATTAAACGTCGACATCCGGCGATGGATGGTCCGTCTGTTCTGGCGGACGGCATATCCCGACACCGCCGCCGACGGCTCTCCGTTGAAGATGTACCGTTGTTCCCTGTGCACCTCGGGAACACGTCCGGCGCTGCTCTTATGTCCGCTCCGTTCCCACATCCGTTCGTTCCGCCACCCGCATCTTTGCGCTTCGCGCGCGGGAGTTCTGTGCTGTTTCTTCCTCTGATGGAGTTACGGGCCTGCGGGTCACCAGCCGCAGCCGTCCCTCGGCCGCAGGCCCCCGGGCAAAGGGATTGTTTCTTTCCACCGCCGATTCCGCTTCACGGCGGAAGGCCTCTTTGACAATCCGGTCTTCCAGCGAATGGTACGAGATCACCACGAGCCGACCACCGGGAACCAACAGCTCGATCGCCTGCGCGAGGACACTCCTCAGGTTGTCGAGTTCATGATTCACCGCGATCCGCAGCGCCTGGAACACCCGCGCCAGTGATTTTACCAGGTAACGACCGCCGACCGCACGCTCGACGATAGCCCGGAGGTCTCCGGTGCCATCGACCGGCCGCGCCGTTACGATGTACCGCGCAATTCTCCGCGACGCCCGCTCCTCGCCGAATTCCCAGAGCAGTGCGGCAAGCGCCTCCTCAGAGGCGTTGTTCACCAGGTCCCACGCCGTCGTCGGTTGACGCCGGTCCAGACGCATGTCCAGGCGTTCATCGCCACGAAAACTGAAACCGCGCTCGGGGATGTCGAACTGATGTGATGACACACCGAGATCAAGCAACAGCCCATGTATCCGGGTGACGTTCACGCGCCGGAGCGCGTCGGTGAGCTCCGCAAAATTTGTATGAAGAAACTCCGTCCGCTCTGCAAACGATGCCAACCGTCTGCGTGCGGACGTCAGCGCTTCAGCATCAGCATCCAGACAAATGACGCGACCACTGCCGCGAAGTCGGAGACACACCTGTTCGGAGTGACCACCGCCTCCCACAGTGCCATCGACATAGCACCCCTCCTCGTCCGTGATCAGTACTTCCACCGCTTCCCGGCAGAGGACCGGAATGTGAAACGCTCCAGGGACCACGCCGTTATTTCTGCAGAACAGTTTGCGCTACGGCTTCGTACGATTCATCTTGAGTCTTGAGGTACGCTTCGTATATCCGGGGATTCCATACTTCGATGTGTTCCAGCACTCCGATGATCAGCACGTCGTTTTCGATCCCGGCAAATTGCAGCAGGTCTTTCGGAATCATGATGCGGAACTGACCGTCGAGTTGTGCTTCGGTCGCCCATTCGAGCAATCTGCGAATGAAAAACCGGTGCTTGGGATTCGTAGAAGAGAGTTGGCGGATTTCGAGTTCGAGACGGGTCCACTCATCGAGAGGGTACAGATACAGGCACTGGTCGTAGCCGCGCGTCACAATAAATGTATCGTTGGCGTCGGTCGAGACGTATTTCCGCAGCCTCGCAGGGATGTTAATCCGTCCCTTGCTGTCGACAGAATAACTGTATGAACCCTTGAAAGAAGACACGTATCACCTCTAGTGCTATGTACCCACCAGCCACCCACTTTTACCCACAATACTCGGATCAAGATAGGGAATTACCTGTGAAAGTCAAGTTGGGATGGCATTTACGGGCT
>DAINBR010000260.1:0-5210 GCA_036732865.1 Bacteroidota bacterium
CATCGGTGTCGTTCGTTCGAAACTCAAAAAAAGAAAAGACGCCCCCAGCTTCGACACGGAGGGAGCGCCGGACGCTTTTCTGGAAATACTCCCGGCATTTCGAGTTGGACTTCATCGAATGCAGGTCGGCGACGATATTGTCGTTATCACATGGCTTCATCGCGGCCGCAGGAAAGTCCTCAAAGTCCACCCCAGGGGGGACATGTCCCGACCGCTCACCGGCGTGTTCTTGACCCGGTCGCCGGATCGTCCGAATCCCCTCGGACTTCATCGGGCGAAAGTCCTGGTAATACATCCGAAGGGTCTCTCAGTCGGTCCCATTGAAGCCATCGATGGCACTCCCGTCGTGGACATCAAGCCCGTCGTCGAGTCGAACGATCACTGATTTGACATTCACCCCCTTTACCGTGATGGTGAAAACAACAGAGCCCGGACATCGCTGTCCGGGCTCATGCTGCAGTCGCAAGACCATCTTTGGGAGTCGTCGTCGCGTCATCGCCAAATGCTGATACGGAAAGCGGGGCCGAGCCGGTCCAGGTCTCATAACCGGCACATACCGATGTCCCGCTGGAATTATAGAAGGCGCCGACAGCGAGCGTTGCCCTAGCGCACCCAGCTTCAACCGAGCCGGATGGGGAGGCGGCGGATTCTTTTTCCCGTTGCCGCGAATACTGCGTTTGCCACAGCAGGTGCAACTGCCGGGAGGCCCGGTTCTCCGGCTCCGGTCGGAGGTTCGGTGCTTTGAACGGGATAGGTCTCCACAATCGGCGCTTCTTCGAGCGTTACAATGGAGTAACTGTCGAAATTCCCCTGCTGCACTCTTCCCCTTTCGAGAGTAATTTCCCCTTTCAGTGCCGCCGAAAGCCCGAAAACGACTCCGCTCTCCATTTGAGCAGCCAGTCCGTCCGGATTGATCACGATGCCGCAATCGATGGCGCAGACGACACGGTGGACCCGCACCTCGCCGTTTTCGATCGAGACCTCGGCAACCTGTGCAACCGGCGTGCGGAAGAATGACGGCGGCGAGAAAGCGATTCCGCGGAATCTTCCTGGGGGGAGCGGCTTTCCCCACCCAGACTTCTCCGCAGCTAGTTCGAGCACGCGGAGCATCTTCGGACGTTTTGCCATGAGGGTTCGCCGGAAATCCACCGGGTCTTTCCCTGCGGCAGCAGCGAGTTCGTCGACAAAACATTCGAGGGCGAATACGTTTTGCGAGGGATACACAGAGCGCCACGACCCGATCGGGACTGCCGTGTTTGCCATGACATAGTCGACCAGCACATTCGGGATGTCGTACGGCATTTCGACAGCCCCTTCCACAGCGCTCTTGTCCAGCCCGCCCTTGATCCGTTCGGGCGACGATTGGCCGGTGATTGACGGGGCCACGACTCTGTGTGCGAAGGCCAGGAGCTCGCCACGGGCGTTGATTCCACCTCTCAGAACATGATGGCTCACCGGCCGGTAGAAATCATGCTGGATATCCTCTTCGCGGGTCCAGGTGACACGCACCGGGCCGCCGGACGCCTTCGAGCACTGCACTGCTTCCTCGAGCACGTCCGTTTCGAACCGGCGCCCGAACCCGCCGCCGAGATATGTCGTGTGGACGATGACCTGGTCCTCCGGAAGCCCGGTCAAGCGAGCTGCGAGACGTCGATATCCCTGGGGGTTCTGGGTCGGCGCCCAGATCTCGCAGCGGGCATGCTGCACCCATGCCGTTGTGTTCATTGGTTCCATTGTCGCGTGAGCGAGAAATGGCGCATCGTAAGAGGCGTTCACGTTCTTTGTAGCCGAGGCCAATGCGGCTTCGACATCCCCTATTTTTTCCGCTACTGCAGCTGTTGCTCTAGCGCGTTCCTTCAACATCTCGGCGATCTTCTCGCTGTTCAGTGTCGAGGCAGAGCCCTCGTCGAACGTCACCGCGAGCGCATCCCGGCCCTGAAACGCCGCCCAGGTTGATGTTGCGATCACGGCAATTCCCCTGTCAATCTGAACGACCTGCTTCACACCTGCGATCTTCTTCGTGTTTGTATCGTCATAGCTCTTCACTTTCCCCCCGAATACGGGACAGCGTGCCATAGCTGCATAGAGAAGTCCAGGCACCTTGACGTCTATTCCAAAAATCGCGGAGCCGTCCACCTTCTCCGGTGAATCGGTACGCGGCATTTTTCTTCCGATGATTTTGAAATCCTTCGGATCTTTCAGCGGCGGATTCTCGGGCACCGGAAGCTTCGATGCGGCTCCGGCAAGTTCGCCATACGGGAGAGATCGCTTTGTGGGAGTATGGATGACGGAACCATTCTCCGTCCTGCATTCGGCCTGGCTGACACCCCAGACTCCCGCTGCCGCCTGGATCAGCATCACGCGGGCGGAAGCTCCTGCCTTGCGGAGTCGGTCCCATGAGGTACGAACACTGGTACTCCCCCCGGTCCCCATGCTCCCGTACTCGTCTTTGGCCAAGGCCTGCTCAACCTTTACTTTCGACCAATCTGCATCCAGCTCCTCAGCGACGATCATCGGAAGCGCGGTACGGACTCCCTGGCCCATCTCAGATTTGGCCACGATGACGGTCACGGTCCCATCCGGGGCGATTCGCAACCAGGCGTTCGGAACAAATTCCCCTCCCTCCTGACCGGGTCCCTCCGCAACGGCCTTCCAGCCCGGGAGCATGACACTCAGGACCAGACCCCCGCTCACGCCCGCAGAAACACGGATGAATTCACGGCGGCTGAGACGAGTTTTCATCTCGTACCTCCTTCCGCAGCGACGCGATGTATGGCACGTTTGATACGCTGGTAAGTACCGCAGCGGCATAGGATGCCGCTCATGGCATCTTCAATATCCGCCTCCGATGGGTTGGGTTTTTCTTTCAGGAGAGCAACCGCGGCGATGACCTGGCCCGATTGGCAATAGCCGCACTGGGGTACCTCCTCTGCGAGCCAAGCCTTCTGGACCGGGTGTGACCGAGTCGAGGAAAGCCCTTCGATAGTGAGGACAGGACTGTCGCCCACCGACTCGACGGAAGACATGCAGGAGCGGACGGGCTTGTCGTTGATAAGTACCGTGCATGACCCGCAGAGACCCTGGCCGCAACCGAATTTGGTTCCGGTCAGGCCGAGGGTGTCACGAAGGACCCAGAGCAATGGTGTGCCGGGGTCCACATCAACTGTACGGGTTTTGCCGTTAATGGAGAGAGTCAGTTTGGCCATGTGTCTGCGCCTCCAAACGTTGAGATTTTTGTTATGCGAGCGATTCAGCCAGATTTATGCCATGCTATTTCAGATAAAGCAATTTACGGGTTTCAATTGCTCGCTCTCTCTGTAACCGCACAAAATAGGTTCCGCTCGGCATCCTGATTGCCTCCATCGGGTTCTGTAGGTCCCTGCCGACAGTACCTCAGATATTAAGGTAGAAACAACATCATCAAGAATAGTATAAATGCTTAATGGAACGGCATTTCGATCTGGCATTGTAAAGATAATACCCGTTGTAGAGTTGAAGGGATTCGGGTAGTTAGGATAGAGGGCATGTTCCAGTGGTGGCGGCTCACCGCTCCGGTACAATGCGGCAACGCCTCCCTTTAGGAACATAGCAATGCCGGATCTTCCGGTCCCAAACCACCTGTTGCCCAGCTTGTCGATCGAAATAGTGTACACGACGTCATTGGGCAGGCCACCCGGAGATGGGCCGCTAGCCCTCACACTTGCGCTACCTTACTTGCACCTCAAACTCGTTCCTCTGCGCCGTTTGCTTCATCGCCAACACGATTCGCCAGAGCTTTTTTCCCCATGAAGCCTGGAGTTGCTGATCATGGATTTCGATCTCTTCCGTGTCTACATTGAACAACGCCGAATCAAAAATGAGTTCAGCGGACTTGTCCGACGCGCCATGTTGCCGGATGGGCAAAACAACTGTGCCAGGAGTGGAAGTGATCGGCTCACAGCAGGTCATCATCGTCAATGCTACACCGCCGGTCACAGCATCCAGTTCGTACGAATCCTTCACGGTGACCGCCTTCCCACGTTCCAACGTGAGGACCCGTTGCCAGGACCGGACGCGGGCTTCAGGGGGATACGCGCCGGCGATGTTCATCGACAGTGAAGCCTTTGCTTCGGTTCGCTGGTACGTAACATCACATGCCGCAAATGATTCCCCATCCTTTTGAGGCACACCGTTAATGGTGGGGAGGTTATGGTAACCGGACTGCATAGTCCAGATAGCATAGCGGTCCGGGCTGAAGGTTTTTGCCGTGTAGGTCTCTACACCCACGTCGACGATCACCGGCTCACCGTCCTTGTACACAATGAAATTTCCGACATCGTTGTGATTATGGCTCTCGCCGTTGTGGCCACCCTGTGCAGCGAGGTAGAGTCCATGTGCCGAGCCTGCAAAGGAGCGTGCGGTCATCACCTGTATCCCGGGAAGCCAGATATCGCGGATGCCGGGCTCCGAACCTTTTCTTTTCAGCAGTTCGTCCAGAACGAAAAGTCCGGGCAACACTCGTCCAAGAACGCCCCACTGCCCTGGCAGTTTGCCTTTCCCCAATTGCTGATCGTGTGCAAGTCGGGCTCCGAAAGCCATCATCGGCTTGTCACCTATTGCTTTTCCATAGCGATAGACGGTCGGGGCATCCGGGCGAAGCCTTGCGGGCGCATCCGCAAAGTTCACGAACCAGGAACCGTTGATATGTGCTCGGGTAATGAACCTGCCGATCTCTTTGATGCGGGGATGTGTGAATTCATCGATTTTCCCGTGCGTAGCGGAACGAAGGAGTTCCAGGCAGTCAAAGAGGGAGCCACCGGCTCTCCCCCAATACGACGCCCCTTCATCGCACCCCCCATCGTCGGTGTATTCGTCGAGAAATCGGTCTAGGCATTCGAGGATCTTGTGAACAGAGCGCGCGCGTCGTCCTGCGTCCTGCTCAAGAATGAGTAGTGCTGTGAGCCAGTTGGAGCAGATCCAGGGGGTCCAGTTGTTCACACGGCGTGTGAGCCCCATCCACCAGAAATCGTTTCGTTCAAGGTTGACCGAGATGATACGCCGGTCTACTTCGTGCCTGATTCTCTCGCAAACGAGTGGAGAGACGCGATCGAGAGAGTCTTTCATGAGGTAGTACGTCCATGCAAGCAGGGATCCGGTCTCCGCGGCAAACAGGTCGACGGTCGGCTCCGTAACATCCGGGAGACCGGGTCCGCTCCGCTGGAGTGCCACAT
>DAINBR010000261.1:0-5202 GCA_036732865.1 Bacteroidota bacterium
TGCGTAGATCTTTGGTTTCAGGAGAAGTCGGTCAGCCGCGAGGATGTTGACCATTCCACGACCGTCGCCGTCGGTTTGCATCAAGTCATCGAGGTCAAGCACCGGCTCACCAAAGAACTGCGTTCCTCCCTGCTCTTCGAGTGTCAGAAGGCCCCTCTGAATCGCCCCCACACTGGCCGCGGAGATGTTCCCGTACTGCGTTTTATACTGAGACGCATTGTCACCTACGTGCCGCAGCATCTCCCGGAGGTCTTTCAAGTCCAGCAGGAGTAACCCGTTGTCGTCCGCGATGCGGAAGACCATTGTGAGCACGCCTTCCTGTGTGTCGTTCAGATTCAAGAGCCGTCCCAGCAGCAGCGGACCCATTTCCGAGATGGTCGCACGGATCGGGTGCCCCTGCTCACCGAACACGTCCCAAAACGTCACCGGGGAGCCATGGAATGTGAAATCTTTGAGATCCAGGTGCTTAATCCGCTCGGCGATCTTCGGTTTCTCCGTGCCCGGCTGGCTGATCCCGGAGAGGTCGCCCTTCACATCCGCCATGAACACCGGGACGCCGATTCTGCTGAACTGTTCGGCGATAACCTGGAGGGAAACCGTCTTACCCGTGCCCGTGGCGCCGGCGATGAGCCCATGGCGGTTGGACATGGCAGGAAGCAGGTAAAGGGGTAGATCGCTCTTGGCAATCAGAAGGCCGCTGGAGGAATCGGACATGGGAGACTCACGTTGGTTGTACACGGGAATGGCAAGCACTACCGAAGGAATATAGCAAATTCCAATAACAGATAGAACTGCGGGAGCCGTACAGATGCACCAGCCCGCGGGAGCCGGTGCGGATATACACTGGTACCGTGGGCTGGGATGTCACCGGGCGATCGGCCTGCTTGCGCAGCGCGGTGCTCCGTTGCTCTGACCTCCAGATGCTGCTACATCTGTTTCTGCATTTCCATCTGCAAGACAATATCGATAATGTCACCGGCGACCATTCCACCCGTGTCGATCGACTTGTTCCACTTCACGCCGAAGTCAAAGCGGTTAATGGAGACCGCCGCCCGGAATCCCACCTTCTGATTCCCTCCGGGATCGGTAACCTGTCCGGAGTATTTTGCATCAAGCACAACCTGCTTGGTGACGTCCCGGATCGTGAGGTCACCGGTGATCTTGTACGTGTTCTCCCCCGTTTTCTCGAACGACGTGCTCTTGAACGTCATGAGCGGATACTTTACCGCGTTCAGGAAGTCATCCGAGCGGAGGTGTTTGTCGCGGCCCTCATTTTCCGTGTCGATGCTGGCCGTCTTGATCGTCGCCTCCAGGGTGCTTCCTGAGAAATCGGCCTCGGTCTGCATGAGCGTCACATCGAATTCCTTGAAGCTGCCCGCTACTTCGCCTACCACCAGGTGCTGGACGGTGAACTTCACCTGGCTGTGCGCCGGATCCTGCTTCCAGGTTGCACCCGGGGCCACGGCCGTACCGAGTGCCACGACCAAGAGAAGTGAAAACACGGTGAATCGATTCATAGTACATCTCCTTATGACGTATGTGCTGTAGTTGGGTGTGCGGTGAAAGGCATCGTTGATGCGTCTGCTCCTGTCCGGGTGTGTTGACGCCGTGCCCGTCCGGTGTCACGAGTATCGCTCTTCCAGTGCCCGGCCCAGCTTCCTCAGGAGCGCGCCGAGGCGCTCCTGGTCCAATTCAGGAATGACCGATCCGAACTCTGCCATCGCCGATGCATGTTTCGGGAAGATCTCGAGAAACAATTTCCTTCCTTTCGGGGTGAGCCGGGCGACGGTAACGCGGCGGTCCTCCGCATGTGCGATCCGTTCGAGGAGTCCTTCCCTTTCCAGGTTGTCCACGATCACTGTCGTATTGCCGCAGCTGATGAGCATCTTCCGTGAGAGTTCACCCAGGCTCATCGGCCCGAGGTGTCCGAGCGCCTCCAGAATCGCGAATTGCGACGGCGTCACGCCGAAGGATCGGATATTGGCAGCTGAGAGCCGGTTCAGCGTGGCGAATGCGCGTGCCAGCTTGACCCACATCCGGAGCGCGGTATCCGCTTTCCTGCCGTAGCGACGGTTGGTGCTCATCATGCTCCATGTGTTTGAAGATGAAATATTACAAACTCAAAATATATAACTCCGGACATGCGCCGGAAGTTCCCTGTCGTTGCAAATGCCGGCATTTTTTCCGAGATTGCCTTGCGAAAGGAGCCAACCATGACCATTCTTGTCACCGGCGGCGCCGGCTTCATCGGGAGTCACATTGTTGAGCACTTCCAGCGGACGGACGATGTCATTGTGCTGGACAGTCTGCGTTCGGGCTTCAAGCAGAACATCGACCAGTTCAGAGTCCGGTTCATTCACGGCAGCGTCACTGATGGCGCGCTCGTCGACGACATCATGCGCGGCGTGGACTATGTATTTCATCTCGCGGCGCTGGTGAGCGTTCCGGAATCGATGGAGAAGCCGGCGGATACGGTGGAGATCAACGTACGAGGGACGCTGCACGTGCTCGAGGCTGCACGCACACACAACGTCAAGAAAGTCGTCATTTCCTCTTCCGCGGCAATCTACGGCGATAACCCCACGGTGCCGAAAGTCGAGACCATGCTGCCGGAGCCCCGGAGCCCGTACGCGATCACCAAACTTGACGACGAATATTACGGCCGGATGTTCACGGCGGATTTCGGCCTGCCCGTCGCTTGTCTGAGATACTTCAATGTCTTCGGGCCGCGTCAGAACCCCAAATCGCAGTACGCCGCGGCAGTGCCGATCTTCATTGACAGATGCCTCCGGGGTGAGGAGATTGTCATTTACGGCGATGGAGAGCAGACACGCGACTTCGTCTACGTCAAGGACATCGTTGCGGCAAATGTGCGTGCGGCAACCTCTGGTATGACCGGGGTGTACAACGTCGCGAATGGGCGGAGCGTCAGCATCAACGAACTTGCGAAGATGATCGTCCGGCTCACGGACGCGAACGTACCGGTCAGGCACGCCACCGTCCGGGCCGGTGACGTGAAGCACTCCCTCGCCGATGTCGGTCGGATGAAGAGCACGGGCTTCGTCGCGCGCACGACGCTCGAGGATGGGTTACAGCAGACAATCGAAGCGATGCGGCACCGGAGAAGCTGACCGCTCCTCCAGCGCCGCAGGGTGTTCAAGAGTGTTGTGCCCGGTGTGTGCGCCGGGACCGGTTCCGTTGTGACAGTTTCAGCAGTTCCGCAGCGGCAAACACGCAGAGGGCAACCGCCAGCACCCCCCCGAAGTCCCGCAATTCCAACGGACCCGTCTGGAAGGGCACCTGCAATGCCGGGACGTACAGCACCAGCGCGGTGAGAACGCATGTCAGGGCGATTCCGCCGAGCAGCGCCCGGTTGATCTTGCGGTGCATTGTGAACGCAGATTCAATGAGCGAACGGCAGTTCAGGGCATTCACCATCCTGGCCGCAATCAAGGATGCAAAGAAGAGGCTCATCGCTTCCCGGTGGGGATAGCGCCAAACCTCCACGGCCACTGTAAAGACGCCCAGAGTTGCCAGTCCGATCACGGTGCCCAGTGTGGCGATGTAGACGCGCGCCCAGGAGTTGAGCATCCCTTCCTTGATCGGTCTGGGGCGGTGCTGCATGATGCCGGGCTCGGGCGGCTCGACGCCGAGAGAAATCGCAATCAGCCCGTCCATGATGAAATTGATGAACAGCACTTGAACGGCAGCCAGGGGCAACGGGAGTCCTGCCAGCAATGCGATCACCAGCGCCAGCACGGTTCCCATGTTTCCGCTCAGGAGGAAGACCAGGTATTTGCGGATGTTCATGAAAATGCTCCGCCCCTCCTCGATTGCGCGGACAATTGTCGCAAAGTTGTCATCGGTGAGGATCATATCGGAGGCTTCCTTGCTGACATCCGTACCCGTGAGCCCCATTGCGACGCCGATATCGGCGCGTTTCAATGCCGGCGCGTCATTGACCCCGTCGCCCGTCATTGCCACCACGCTTCCCTGCGAGAGAAACGCATTCACAATGCGCAGCTTGTGTTCCGGGGCTATGCGTGCGAAGATATCGGTCGTGGAGATTTTTTCCTCGAGCTCCGCATCGGTCAGGGCCGAGAGTTCCTGCCCCGTCAGCACGCCGCCATGTTTCAAAATACCCAGCTCCTTACCGACTGAGACCGCCGTCAGCTTGTGATCTCCTGTGATCATCACCGGGCGGATGCCAGCATGCTCGCATTTCAGAATGGCCTCTTTCACCTCCGGGCGCACGGGATCCTGCATCGCCACCAGACCCAGGAAGACCAGTCCCTCTTCGGGACTTGCGATGAATTCTACGGGGTGGTGTGAGGAAGCGAGGGCGAGCACGCGCAGGCCACTACCGGCCAGGGCATGTCCGCTCTCCACAATCTTTCCCCGGCTTTCTTCCGTCAGCGGCCTCGGCCCTTCGGTCGTGTGCACTCCCACGCAGTATTCGAGCAGCACTTCAGGTGCGCCCTTGCTGCAGACGAGCGTGCCATTGCCGTCACGGTGGACGGAAGTCATTCTTTTTGTCTCGGAACTGAAAGGAATCTCGTACGCGCGCGGGTGCTCTTGTCGTAGTGCGTGCAGATCCATACCGCCTTTTGCCGCGGCGACCAGCAGCGCGGCTTCCGTGGCGTCACCCAGCATTTCCCACTTGTGTTTTTCCTCATTGCGCTGCAGCACTGCGTCGTTGCAGAGGACAGCAGCGCGGAGGAGCTCCTGCAGCTCGGGATCGGTGCTGACCTGCAGGACAGCTCCGTTTGTCTTGAAATCTCCTTTCGGCTCGTATCCGGTTCCAGACACTTCGATGAGCCGGTCGCCTGTGACGATGTGGCGCACCGTCATTTCGTTCTGTGTCAGGGTTCCCGTCTTGTCAGAACAGATCACCGACGTCGAGCCCAGGGTTTCCACCGCATCCAGTCTCCGGATGAGCGCCTTTCGTTCCGCCATGCGGCGCACGCCGAGTGCGAGTGTAATGGTCATCACGGCAGGGAGCGCCTCAGGGATCACCGCCACGGCGATCGCGACACCCCAGACAAACATTTCCACGAGGCCATAGCCCTGCAGGACGCCCAGCGCGCCCATGGCGGTGGCGAGAACGATGGAGAAGATTCCCAGGTTGCGTCCGAGTGCGTCCAGGTTTGCCTGCAGCGGGGTCTGTCGCTGCGTCGTGGTCTGAAGGAGCGACGCGATTCT
>DAINBR010000262.1:0-5189 GCA_036732865.1 Bacteroidota bacterium
GTTTTGCCGGGATCGAGGTGCAGCCAACCCTCGGCGCGGACGATCCCTACTACTACCGCAACAAGATGGAGTTTTCATTCGGCGTCCGCTGGCTCACACGCGAAGAACTTGATGCGGCCGAGCACCGGGACCGCGAGCAATCGCCGTTGCACAGGTTCGCCCTCGGCCTGCACATTCCCCAACGCTTTGATCGTGTGCTGGATGTCCACGAGTGCTTCCTGCAATCGGCAGAAAGCGCAGCGATCGTGAACGCAGTCAGGGAATTCGCGGAAATGCGGGAACTCACCATCTACTCCACGCTGACGCACACCGGCTACCTGCGCAATCTGGTCATCCGCGAAGGGAGGCATACGGGTGACCGCATGGTCAACCTGGTTACCTCCGAAGACCGTCCGGAACTCATGCACGAATTCGCCGGGATGATGCGCACCCGATTCCCTTCCGTGACGACAATCGTCAACAATATCACAACGCGGAAATCCCAGGTGGCCACCGGAGATCGGGAGGTGGTGCTGTACGGACCCGGGTTTATCCGCGAACGCCTCGGCACACGCGTCTACAACATCTCCGCAAACTCGTTCTTCCAGACCAACACGCTGCAGGCGGAACGCCTTTACGATACGGTGCGGCAGATGGCCGACCTGCGGCCGACTGATACCGTGTTCGACCTGTATTCGGGGACCGGCACCATTGCGCTTCACGTTGCTGCAGATGCTGCATCGGTCGTGGGTGTCGAATCCGTGCCCGGCGCTGTCGCCGATGCGCAGCGCAATGCTGCAGAACAGGGCATCACCAACTGTACGTTTCTGCTCGGCGATCTGAAGGAGCGGATTGTCGATGACACCCGCCTGGTGGCGGAGCATGGATCGCCGACGGTGATCATCGCCGATCCGCCGCGCGCAGGGATGCATCCGAAGGTTGTGACCCGCATCAAGGAGATGCACTCGCAACGCATTGTGTATGTGAGCTGCAATCCCGCAACGCAGGCGCGGGATCTGAAGGTGTTGTGTGCCGATGGCGCCTATACGATCGACCGGGTGCAGCCGGTGGACATGTTTCCCCATACGATGCATGTGGAAAACGTCGTACGATTGATCAGTGCATTGCTCGCCCTTGCACTCTGCGTCAATCTTCCGGCGGGGGCGGCCACCCCGGACAAAACGCAACGCTCCATTGCCGCCACCCGTGCCATCGTTCCTCCCCGCATCGACGGATACCTTACCGACAGTTGCTGGCAGCTGGCTGAGCCCTCATCGGAGTTCACGCAGTTTGATCCCCGGGAAGGTGCCGCACCCACGGAAGAAACGTCTGTGCGCCTGCTCTACAATGACAACGCCCTGTTCGTCGGCGTGGCGTGCGGTGACAGGGTGCCGCAGGGGATAGTGAGGCAGCTGAGCCGGCGGGACCGGAGCACGGAAGCGGACAGATTCACGGTCATGATCGACTCTTTCTTCGACAGGCAGACAGGTTTCGTGTTTTCCACGAACGTGTCGGGGGTTCAAAGCGACGGTGTGCTGTCGCAAGGGGGATCCGTCTACGATATCACCTGGGACGCTGTATGGCAGGTGGAAACGAAACAGGGACCGTGGGGGTGGTCCGCGGAATTTGTCATTCCCTGGAGTGCCCTTCGTTTTTCGGAACGGCGAGAAGGCGTCTACACCTGGGGGATCAACTTCCGCCGGTACATCAGCCGGAAGAGGGAAACCATTGAATGGGTGATGGTTCCGCGGAGCGAGCGATATTCGATTCCGTTCTGGGGAACCATCCGGGGAATTCAGGACATCCATGCGCCCCTCCATCTCGAAATCGCACCGTATGCTTCCGCGCTGCAGACGAGCACCACGGGAAATGTTGTGCCGCCCGCGCGGTCCTCTCATGCACTTCAGTACGGTCTCGACGTGAAGTACGGGCTTGCCCGCAATTTCACGCTGGATGCCACGCTCAACCCTGACTTTGGGCAGGTGGAAGTTGATGCATCGGTTCTGAACCTCACCGTGTTTGAAACGCTCTTCCCTGAAAAGAGGCCCTTCTTTTTGGAAGGCGCCCAGATGTTCACGTTCGGAGGGGCCGGTGACAACACACCGTTGACACTCTTTTTTTCGCGGCGCATCGGGCGCGAGCCGGTGGGCAGCTCGGCAGTGGCCGCACCCGCCGGCGGAACGGTGGAGGAGAACCCGCGTGTCACCACGATTCTCGGTGCCGCAAAGCTCACCGGACGGACTGCATCCGGTCTCTCCATCGCAGCGTTGACCTCGCTGACGGATGAAGAACAGGCAACGCTTTGGAGTCCGGACGGCCGCACGACCGTGCGGACGGAGCCGATGGGAAGCTACAGCATTCTGCGGGTCAAACAGGAAAGCGGTGAAGGATCGTGGTATGGTGGCATTGCCACGCTAGCTGCGCGCGACAAGATGCACCCGGCTCTTTCGGGCGGCATCGACTGGAATCAGCGTTTCGCGCGCGGTAAATACACCGCCGACGGGTACCTCGCCGGCGCACGCGGGTATTCCTCCGGGGTGCTGCACGATGGCGCCGCGGGCAGGCTGCTCCTGATGCGCATCAGCGCAGAACACTGGTTTCCCGCGATCTCGTATGATTTCGCTACGCCGGAATTCTCCATCAATGATCTCGGTTTCTTTGCGCAACCGCGCGACCATGGCGGATACTTCCAGATGTTGTACCGTGAAAACAACTCCTCGGGCATCTTCCGGAGGTACTACTTCAACGTCAATCCCGAAGTTCGGTGGAATTGGGACGATGCCGTGCTCACTCATGCCGTGATGCGCCTGGAGGCCATCGGCGAATTGAGGAATTTCTGGCAACTCGATCTCCTCTACACACGACGGTTTCCCGCCTACGACGACAAGGAACGGGGCATTCTCGGCCTCTACCGCAGGCCGGGGAGCAATGATCTCACGCTGACGGTGCTGACCGATGAACGGCGTGCGATTTCCGCGAACATCACGGGGGGAATGGCATTCGGTGACAAGGGAGAGCAGGGTGCAACGCTGCAGACGACACTGACGGTGCGCCCGACCTCCTGGATGGAACTCTCACCTGCGATGTACTACCAGCGCGCGGTGAATGCAATCGCCTGGGTGTATCCCGGCGGCACCATCATCGACAATACGATCAGCAACGTGCCGGTCAGCCTCTTCGGCACACGGAACCTTGAACAGCTTGACCTGTCCCTGCGCGGGATTGTCACGTTCACCCGAACGCTCTCCGTGCAGTTCTTCCTGCAATCGTTTGTTGCCCGCGGTGAGTACCGGCACTATACGTGGTTGGCCGCGGACGGCCGGCTCCACCCATATGCATCCGGAGCATATGGTTCTCTCTTTGGCGGCAATGATTTCAACGCAGTCAATTTCAACGCGAATGTGCTGCTGCGATGGGAGTATCTGCCCGGGAGTTCATTCTACTTTGTCTGGACGCAGGGGCGATTCGGGGATACGGGTGACTACGGCACAGGTGCAGTGCGGAGAATCGGCGACACGTGGACCCTGCCGCGGCAGGATGCGATCGTGCTGAAGGCGACTTACTGGTTTTCGATGTAGAAAGACTCTACGGAAGGGTTCGTTCGAAAAAGCTCACAATGCGAGTGAAGTACTCGTCCCCGCCTTTTTCCACCACGTCATTGTGCCGCGCTCCCGGAATCAACCAGAGCTCCTTGGGTTCGTTGGCATTGCGGAACACCTCCTCCGACGCAGACGACGGAATCTTGTTGTCGGCCGTTCCATGCATCAGCAACAGAGGGATATGCACCTGCTTGACCGCTTCTACGGGGGACACCAGTGATGCCTTGAAGTGTGCGATCTGCTCCGAACGCTTGATGACAAGGTTACGCAGGTAATGCCACGGCATCTTGATGATGCGTTTCTGGTATTCGTCATATACTCTGCGCAGCGATGCAAACCCGCTTTCTGCGACAACAGCGGCGACGCGGGTATCCAGAGCTGCGACCTGAATTGCGACTGCCGCTCCCATTGAAGATCCCATCAACCCTATCCGTTTCAGATGAAGGTCCTTCCGTGTCTCCAGGTAATTGATGATGGTGGAAACATCCAGCTTCTCATAGAAGCCGTACGTACACACGCTTCCTCCGCTGTCGCCATGGCGGCGGGAATCATGAAGGAAGACATTGAATCCGACATCATGCAGACGCTTTGCGATCGGGAGCCCAACGATCTTGCACTCGCTTACCCCGTGAAGATAGAGGACCGTGCCACGGGCCTGCGTCCCGGCGGATATCAACCAGCAGCTCAGCAGGATGCCTTCGGCAGTTTTGAGTTGAATGTCCTCGTACGGCATCCCGAGATCGGAGGGATGCAACACTGTTGTGCAGCGGCGGTAATATTCAAGCGTGCGCCGGTGGGGTTGGAGCAGCATCGCCGGGCCGATGATCAGCAAGACCGTCGAAAGGAACACCATGAAGAGAACGATGAACAGCAACACAATGAGGAGCGCAGTCATGGAATAATATACGTACCTGCGATGCACGAAGCAATCGCCGGTGGACAATGGACGGCCATTTTCGTACTTTGCGGTTTCAGATGAGAGCTCATGGAGACCATGACCCGGCCGTTGCGCATCGCCATCGTGCATGAGTGGTTCACGTCCATGCGTGGAGGTGAGAAATGCGTCGAGGCGTTATGCGAAGTATTTCCGGATGCGACGCTCCATGCGCTGCTGCATGTCAGGGGTTCGGTGTCGCCCGTCATCGAGCGAATGACCGTGCGTACATCATTCGTGCAGCATTTGCCATTCGCCGCCACGCACTACAGACACTACCTCCCGCTCTTTCCCGCCGCCGTCGGCCGGTTTGACCTTTCCGCATATGACATCGTCATCAGTTCGAATCACTGCGCGGCAAAGGGAGTCCGGACTGCGCCCCACACATTGCACATCTGCTACTGCTACACACCGATGCGTTATATTTGGACGCAATATGACGACTACTTTGGCGCGGGCCGGTCGGGTCCGATGACCCGTCTGGGAATGGCTGCGGCGGTGGGATACCTTCGCCGGTGGGACCTGCGCACGGCAAAGAACCCCCATTACTTCGTTGCCATCTCAGAGAACATACGCGCCCGGATACGCGCCATCTATGGTCGCGACTCGGAAGTCATCTATCCGCCCGTGGAGACCACCGCGCTGGCTGCCGTAACGGAACATGAAGGATTTGATCT
>DAINBR010000263.1:0-5160 GCA_036732865.1 Bacteroidota bacterium
TGCGCGGAAGAGGCTCCGGAACCTGGTGCCTGGGACCCACAGATAGGGAGTTCCTCCAGCTTCATCCGCAGCCAAGTCCTGATCTCCTTTCTAGCTCAGATAGACCAATTGACAATCGGGAAATCCGGAAATTGCCCACCTCTCTTCATGATATTCACCAAACCGATCTAGAGATGATTATCGCTTCGGTAGACGCCACGTTGATGAGTTGCCCGGTATTTGCTTCTCTGCGAGCGACGCGGTCACCGTCCGTCGTATGCCCGCTTGAGTGCACCAAGATCGATTTTCTTCATCTGAAGCATTGCCCGCATCACCCGCTGTGACTTCTGGGGGTCCTTGTCAGCCAACATCTCAGTCAGCGCAGTCGGAACGATCTGCCATGAAAGGCCGTATTTGTCTTTCAGCCAGCCACATTGCTGCGCATTTTTATCGCCGCCCTCGGAGAGTTTCACCCAATAGTAATCTACTTCATCCTGAGCCTCGCAATTGACGACAAACGATACGGCCTCCGTGAATTTGAAGTGCGGCCCGCCGTTCAGTGCTGTGAACTTCTCGCCTTCCAGCTCGAACGAGATTACCATGACCGAGCCGGCAGGCATGCCGGAGGCTTTTGATCCGGATTCGTCATAACGCACGGTCCGGCCGACCTTCGACTTCTTGAAAATAGAGGTGTAGAATCTCACTGCCTCTTCGGCCTGCGTATCGAACCACAAGAATGGAGTGATTTTTTGCATCGCGCTCTCCATGATTACTTTTGCTCGGGATATGTGTAGTTCACCATCCACTGTATTCCAAATTTGTCTGTCAGCATACCATAGTATGTCCCCCAGAAGGCATCCTCAAGAGGCATCTGTACGTTGGCCCCAGTGGAAAGTTGCTTGAAGATCCTGTTGGCCTCGTCCTTACTTTCCGCCTCGATCATGAGCGACAAGTTGTTGCCTACGGTGAGCTTCTGTCCCATCGATTCAAGAGCGTCGGTCGCCATCAGAGTGTTGCCGTTTCCCACGGGCAACGCCACATGCATGATCATGTCTTTTTCCGCATCGGGGACATTGCCGGCTTGAGGGGTGTCTTTGAAGCGTTGCAGAGTTGTGAATTCCCCCCCAAACACCGATCGGTAGAACGTGAAGGCTTCTTCAGTGTTTCCCGGGAAGTTCAGATACGCGTTGAGTGTTGCCATGGTAAATCTCCTCTGATGATGGATGAGTATTGCCTGGTGGATACGTGATTCGTTGAGTCGAATGTCGATCCCCCTCGCGGTTAGTACCGGCTTTCCTCCCTCAGTGCAGCTTCAATCGGCCTAACCTCGATGCTCCCCAGTCGAGCCGAAGGCCACTTTGACGCCACCTGGATGGCCTCGTCAAGGTCCTTGGCATGGATCAGAAAGAACCCGCCCAGGGTCTCCTTAGTCTCCGCGAACGGACCATCGGTAATGGACAACTTCCCATTCCGGATCCGAAGTGTGGTCGCTGTTTGCACACTCCGGAGCGCTTCCGCCGAAATGACCTGACCATTTCTGGTAAGCGTCCCCAGGTATGCCAATGTCTCTTCTCTCAGCGCCTGCCACTCGTTCGCGGGCATCGTGTTCAGCTTTTCTTCTTCCTCATAGGCAAGACATAGATACTTCATCCAGAGTGCCTGCGCTATTCGTGACACATATCTGCATTGACCCGGACTCGGTGGGGTCGAGTCCTGAATTGCTGAACAGGCCGACCCCGCCGAGAGTAGGGCCCTCACGGCCCCGACTTATGGATTCCTGTGCTTTGTGATCTCTGCCGTCACGAGAGAGCTCTCGGCGGCTTCCTGGACATCAGGCGGAAATTCTGATACCTCAAACACTTGACGCACTTCGATCGCATCACCGTCTTGCGCCGGACAGCGCCTGGCCCACTGGATCGCTTCCTCTTTTGAATTCACCTGTATCATCCAGTAGCCTCCGAGCACTTCTTTGGCTTCTGTGAAAGGACCGTCGGTAACGCTTGGCTTCCCTCCCGAAAAGGAGACCCGCGCACCCATCGTGATGGGGTGGAGCCCATCGAGTGCGATAAGTGCCCCGGCCTTGGCAAGTTCCTCGTTGTATTTCATCATCTCCCCGACATCCGCTGCGCTAGGGGCGAAATCCGCTCCTACCTTCTTGCCTTCCGCACCCTGGTAGACGCGCGGAATCATCAGCATCATGAATCGCATGGCGACACCTCCTCTATGAAGTGAATGAATTGCGGGTTCATTATCTAGTCGTTCGGAGCCTGGAAGAATCGACATGCAGATCACACCTTGCTACGACAATCGGCTCATTTGCCGTTCCAAGAATCGGCGCACGGGTCCCTGCTGCGTGAGGCTAAGGGCCCGTGTGTAGGAATCGGTTGCTTCTCTTCTCTTGCCGATTCGCCTGCAAAGTTCACCTCTCGCGGAATGTGCAAGCGCATAGTTCGCCAGTTCGCCCCGGGCAAGAATCGCATCAATGATTTCCAGTCCTGCGGACGGGCCGTCCCGCATTGCCACCGCTACCGCCCGGTTCAGTTCCACAACCGGGGAAGGCTCCCACAGGAGAAGCATGTCGTACAGTTCGACTATCCTTTTCCATTCTGTGCTGCTGGCGTCGGGAGCGCCGGCGTGGATTGCGGCGATTGCTGCCTGGATGGCATACGGGCCGAATTGGCCCGTGGACATCGCTCGCACGGTAAGTGCACTCCCCTCTGTGATGTATTCCCTGTTCCAAAGCGATCGGTCCTGGTCCTCGAGCAGGACAAGGTCACCCGAAAGGGTGGTGCGCGCATCTCGCCTCGACTCCTGTAACAGCATGAGCGCAAGAAGTCCGATAACCTCCGAATCCGGCAGCAGCTCCATCAACAGGCGCCCCAGACGAATAGCCTCACCCGACAGATCAGGGCGGGTCAACAATTCTCCCGATGATGCAGAGTAGCCCTCGTTGAACACGAGATAGATCACACGGAGGACAGTGCCTAATCGATCCGGCAGGTCAGCCGGGGACGGTATTCGATATGGGATATGGGCGTCGCGGATCTTCGCCTTTGCACGCACGATTCGTTGTGCGAGAGTCGATGGGGTGGTTATGAATGCGCTTGCGATTTCTTCGGTGGTGAGGCCGCAAACCTCTCTGAGGGTGAGAGCAACGCGAGCCTCTTGCGAGAGTGCTGGATGGCAGCACGTAAAGATCAGCCGCAGCTGATCATCCCGGAAAATATCGTCGATCTGGTCGGCAGGATCGATGTTCCCGGTATCTGGAAATGCGGCGAGCGATTCGACTGATGTATCGAACCTGGCGGCCCGTCGTTTCTGGTCTATCCCCTTGAATCGTCCGGTTGACACAAGCCAGGCGAGGGGGTTGGCGGGCACACCCTCAAGAGGCCATTGCACCATTGCCGCGTTGAACGCGTCGTGCAGGGCATCTTCGGCAAGATCGAAATCATCCAGCAGGCGAATGAGTGTGGCAAGTATACGACTGGAGTCGGAGCGATACAGGTTGTCCACAAGTTCCCGCGTTCGATCTGCACCATCCTCTCTCATCTGCAACCCTGGACGCTGTGGTGGATACAGATCTATAACAACGGATTCGAGGAAAATACTCCCTGTTGGCGGGATTCCTTCCTTGGGTTATAAGGATGGGCACATGCGCGGAGAGCGGGGAACAGCAGAACAGATGTCCTGCCTTCGTGTTATGGTTGCCTCTCGTAGATCACCCGGCCGTCGAAGACCGTTGTCTCCACCTTTGCAGTGTTCAACAGTGACGGCTTCATCTGCAGAATGTCGTCCGAGAGGACAACCATGTCGGCAAGTTTTCCCGCCTCAATCGAACCCTTGATTCCCTCGTCGAATGAGGCAAATGCCGCACCGAGTGTGAACGCATTGATGGCTTCGGCAACGCTGATCTTTTCTCCGGGGATCCAACCCTCGGGATGTTTCCCATCGAGTGTGCTCCGCGTGACTGCACCATAGATTCCCATGAGTGGATCCATCGGTGCTACAGACCAGTCGGAGCCAAACGCCAGAGTCACGCCAGCATCGAGGAGTGAACGAAACGCGTACGCGCCTTTAGCCCGCTCCGGGCCGATGCGCTTTTCCGCCCAGCGTCCGTCGTCAATCGCGTGATAGGGCTGCATTGACGCAATGACTCCCTGCCGCGCGAATGATGCAATCTCCGCTTTCTGGAGATGTTGCGCGTGCTCTATCCGGAATCGTCTGTCGCGTTCGCCGTTGTGCTTCGCTGCGCTCTCGTATATGCCGAGAATAGCCTGGTTGGCGCGATCGCCGATCGCGTGAATCCCGATTTGAAGGCCGGCGCTGTCGGCCGCGGTGATGTTCGCTGACATCCTGCTTTCGGGGATCATCTCTTCACTCGGGAGACCGGACGTTGCGGGCGCATCCTCGTACGGAGAGAAGAACAGAGCCGTCGTCGAACCGAGGGACCCGTCCGCAAATCCCTTCATGCCGCCGATCTTCAACTTCTCGTTGCCGAACCCAGCGCGCAGCCCGAGGGAGGCCTGGCGTTTCCATGAGCCGAGTGGTTGGAATCCGTAAATACGCACGGTCAGTTCGTTCCTGGCGAGGAGTTCCTGGTATGCGGCCAGAATGTCTGATGATGCCGACATATCCTGGACGCTCGTCACGCCATTCTCTGCTGCACAGCGGAGTGCAGCGCGTATTGCATCGACGATCTCCGCCGATGAGGCGTCGGGCATCACCCGGTAGACAGGATCCATTGCAGCGTCTTTGAGTACCCCGGTCGGTTCACCCTTTGCGTCTCGAACGATAGTTCCACCAGGAGGGTCGGGAGTCTCCCGTGTGATCCCGGCAAGTTTGAGCGCGAGCGAATTCGCAAGGGCCATATGCCCGTCAAGCCGGTCAACGAAGACAGGGTTCTCAGGTGTCGCATCGTCAATCAGCGCGCGTGTTGGCAAATGTGCCGGAGTCCATGCTTCATGATCCCAGTTTCCCCCGGTGATCCACCGTCCTTTGGGGAGGCGCGTAGCAAATTCCTGTATCCGGTCCGCGAATTCCCTGTGCGACTTGGCCGTGCGGAGTTGCACGCCGCTGAGACTCGCACCACCGGAATAGAAATGCAGGTGCGCGTCGTTGAATCCGGGCATGACACGTTTGCCGGCAAGGTCGATAACCTGCGTTTTCTCCCCGGCCCAGGAT
>DAINBR010000264.1:0-5159 GCA_036732865.1 Bacteroidota bacterium
CGCGGTTGACTTTGGATCTCGGGGAAAGTGGAGAGCATGCTATCGAGCGTGGCGCGCGCGGCCCGAGTATCCTCAGCCCTTACATGCCTTTCCGCTATATTCACAAGCACACGGATCCGGAAGTCCCGTGGTCCTCCTGCTGCGAGGACGCGCTCGAGTTCATTGACGGTGAGGTACCGCGTGGCAATCGTGTCCACCATGAAGCCAAGTGATTCCTGCAACCGTGGAGGTTCCGGGCGCGGCATGACTTCCCACGCACGGGAAAATTCCTGAAGGGATTCCACCCGGCGACCGATCCTGAAGTACACCGATCCGAGCACATAGTGCGCATCGGCTGCGTAGGCGGATGCCGGCGATGTGGTGAGCAATGCCCGGGCAGCTTTTACGCTCTCCATGTTCTCGCCGAGCCAGAAGAGTGCTTTCGCCTGCATGATGTGCGCTGCGGTCACCCGCGGACTCCTGGGATACACAACAGGCAGCCGGGCAAATTGCTCCGCCGCTTCGCGGTAGTGGCCCTGGTCGTACAAGGTCACCGCGTGCTGGAACAGTTCCTCCGGTCCGGTGCCGGCACCGGGCTGCTGCGCCGCAACCATGGTCCACCCGGCGAAGATACAGATGAACAACAGGTTCGCCGTGCGTGCCGACGATCCCCCGGCCCGGCGAACCACATCCGGCCTCTGGCCCGGTGACATCATGAAAGTTCGACGCGCATGATTCGTCATTCTGTCAGAAATCCTTACGGAGTGCAAGTATGCCCATCGTGTTGGCAAGCACGAAAACGCAAACCGATATGACGGCAATGATCATCACGGCGGAGCGCAACAAGCCCCCCGCCACCGCCGCCGGAGCCCCGGCGAGGACACGGGCTACTGGAATCACCAGGAGTGCAAACGTCAACATAATGTACGATAAACTCACGAGAAACGTGACCGATGCACCCTGCGATGCTGCCACCTTCACCGGATTCTCTTCGCGCTGCGTTGCGTAGTACGCACCGGCCCCAAGGTTGATGCTCACCAACCCGATCACGGCGAACACCGTTGCGCCCGCACAAGCCCACATGACCAGCTCCGGCGCGCGCGCCATGGGTAACGTGAACCATACCAGTATTTCTGCAGGTACCAGCACGAGGGGCACCCAGACGACAAACTTCATCCAGTAGAGGCGGGAGAGAGAGATCGGCGCCGTGCGCACGCACCAGAATGCATTTCCTTCCTGACTGACAGCAGGGAACACAAACCGCAACGCGATTGACGCGACCAGAAATCCGTCAAATACCAGAATCGTCACCATTGCCAAAGCCCAGGGAAGCGTTCGCATCGGTGGGAGGATTGATATCGCCCCGATTACCGCCGTGATGATCACGAGCGCCGCCATCATGACCCCATGAATGCGTTGCACGGGGTCTCGGATGAACTGGAGCAGGTCCCGCTTGATCACAGCTTCCGCGTTCGGCCGGCGAGTCCACCGTCGGCCAAGATCCAGCCACATAGTCGTCCGCAACCAGCGCACATGCTCCCTATGCCCGTGGAATTCCCCCACCAGCAGCCAGGTGGTGTAGTACAGCCGGGAGCCCGCATAGAGCACAATCACCATCAGGAGCGCGAGCATGCCGAGGAGTCCGGCAATCGACAGGAATGCCCCGCCCTGATCGCCGGAGATAATGCACCGAAGGGCAGAAGACGCCATTTCGTGCGGGAGCCAGAGTGCAGAAGGGCCGGCCAGCTCCCCGGCAGCCGGTGCTTCTCCGTGGCTGCTCGCGACCGCAATACGGATGATGCTCACAGGATCGGTAAGATGGTACGATAGAAACAGAACCGCAGAGTACAGAGGCAGAGCCACAGCCAGCATCCGGCGCACGCCGATTCTCGAAGCAACGTATATCAGCACCATCAACATGAACACTCCCAGGATGCCGGCGATGAATACCAGAGGCATCATCACCGCAAACATCATTAACGCGTACTGGTACCAGGCAACGTGAAACACCGCGCCGAATCCGAGTACCCCGGACACCCCGATCAAGAGGAGCACGCCGGTGCTGGTGATCACGTTTTCTCCCATGCGAAGCGCGAAGAGGTTCGTGTGTGCAATCGGCAGTGTCTGAAGGAACTCCACCTCGCGGGCTGCAAAGAGGGTTGCGTAGCTCAGAATCACGCTCATGAAGTTTGCCGAAACGAAAAACGCGAAGAGGATGACGGTCACGAGCCTGTCCAACGTTTCCACTCCAACCCCCAGCTGACTGACCAGGAACCACGTGAAGTTCCTCGTCATGAGGAACATCCCGACCGCCATGCCACCGAAAATAATCAGGGAGGAGATATTCCTGATCACGCCGTGCGGCCGGAAGTCGGACAGACTTTTGGAGATCACGGCCGCCTTGGCTCCCAGTACCGTACGCAGATCGTTCATGGGGGGCTCAGCGCGTGATATCAAGGAAAGTTTTTTCAAGTGTACCGTGTTGCGCCCCGCCGGCGTCGAACTTGTCTTCATACACGATTTTGCCGTGCTTGATGATGGCGATCCGGGTGCACAATTCCTCGACGATGCGGAGCAGATGTGTGGACATAAAGATGGTCGTCCCCGACGCAGCTTTCTCCTTCAGAAACTCCCTGACAATCCACGAACTGCGGGGGTCCAGCCCGAGCAACGGTTCGTCGAGGATGAGCACAGCGGGTTCATGCACGAGTGCCCCGGCCAGCGCGACACGCTGCCGCATGCCCTGGGAATACTCCTCGGCTGTCCTGTCGATAAACCCCTCCATTTCAAAACAGCGGGAGTAGTAGTCTATCCTCCTGTGGAGTTCCTCGGCGCGGACGCGGAATAGCCCCCCAATGAAGTGCATATACTCTCTTCCCGTCAGCTTGTCATAGAGATAGGGCTGGTCGGGTAGATAGCCGAAGTTACGTTTCGCGGAAACCGGATTGGCGTGGACGTCGAATCCGTTCACGGCACAACTCCCGGACGTCGGTCGGTACAATCCCGTGAGTGTTTTGATCGTCGTGGTCTTCCCCGCCCCGTTCGGTCCGAGGAAACCGAAGAACTGCCCGCTTTCGACGGTCAGCGAGATGTCATCGACCGCGATGCTGGCGCCGAACTTCTTGGTGAGATTTCGTATTTCGATCACGCTGTAGTCCCGTACGGTGTAATATACTACTTTCTGTGAGCGGATTTTCCGACGCCGCCCAGCAATTCTTTCCGCTCGGTGCGAAGAATGGCGATCCCGGCGTCAATGAGCGTAAGCGCTTCCGTCCGCCGCGTCCTGGCCCCAGCGCGCCTGATCATCCGTTGCCGCAGCAAATGGTCATACAGGGTCAGCGCAACCATAGCTTCCGCCACCGGCACAATACGTGGACAGATACACGGGTCATGCCGCCCCCCGACGACCAGCCGGGCGGTGCGACCGTCGATCGTCGCGCTCTCCTGCTCTTTATGAATCGACGATGTGGGCTTCACGGCAATCCGGACAACAATGTCTTCTCCGCTGGATATTCCTCCCGCTATACCCCCGGCGTTGTTCGTCCTTGTGCGGAACCGACCTGCATCCCCGTCAAAGTAGATCGGGTCGTTGTTCTGGCTGCCGCGCAGTCTGGCCGCGGCGAAGCCGTTGCCGACCTCAAAGCCACGGACGGCTCCTATCGACATCAACGCTTGTGCGAGATCGGCTTCAAGCTTGTCAAACACCGGATCTCCCAAACCGACGGGGGGATTGCGGACGGTAACTTCAACAACACCTCCGACCGAATCCCCTTCCTTCTTTGCTCGCAATACGGCACGTTCCATCCTGACCGCGGCCTCGGGATCGGCACACCGGAGCGGATTCTGTTCGATGGCGTCGATCCGGAAGGATCTTGCGTGTATGCCGGCAACTTCCGTCGTGTAACCATAGATGGCAGTACCCAGCCGGGCTAGCTCCTGCTTCGCCAACGCCCCCGCCGCAACACGGCCGGCAGTCTCACGACCCGATGAACGCCCTCCACCGCGGTAGTCCGCGACACCGAACTTCGCCAGGTAGGTGTATCCGGCGTGTCCCGGTCGGAAGATCTCTTTCAGATGCGCATATGCCGCGGGGCGCTGGTCCGTGTTCCGGATTATCATGCAGAGCGGTGTGCCTGTGGTCTTCCCTTCAAAAACACCGCTCAGGACCTCCACTTGGTCCGCCTCTTTCCTGGTCGTGGTCATCCTGCTCTGCCCCGGGCGCCGTCGATCCAGCTCGCGCTGGATCACCGCAGCGTCAAATTTCACTCCCGGCCTCACGCCATCAATGACGACGCCGACGGCGGGTCCGTGACTTTCACCAAAGGTGGTGATGCGAAAGTGTTTTCCAAACCGATTCCCTGCCATACGCTATCTCCCTCTTGCCAGTCGATCCAACTCCTCCCAGAACAGCGGAAACGACTTGTTCACGCAATCCGGCCCCAGGACGGTGACACCCGGCACCCGCAAACCGATAAGCGCGAAGCTCATTGCGAGACGATGGTCATCGTGCGCATCCAATTCCGCTCCGCGCAGTGGAACCGGCGCTACGACTAACCCCTCGTCTAGTACCGCAATGTCGGCGCCGAGCCGCCGCAACTCATCCGCCAGCGTGTCAAGGCGGTCTGATTCCTTGTAGCGGAGGTGCGCCACATTCGTGATCCTTGTCGGCCCGATAGCAAACAGAGCCACCGCGACCAATGTCGGCACGGCATCGGGGGCCCGGTTCATGTCAACCGTAACACCGCGAAGTCCGCCCGGGCACGATACGGCCACACCGTCAGTCATCCACTCAACCACACATCCCATTTCACCAAGCACATCCAGCAAACACGCTTCACTCTGCAATGATTTCCGCTGCATCCCCGGCACAACCACGCGTCCCCCCGTCACCGCAGCGGCGCCAAAAGCATAGGTCGCACTGGAAGCATCCGGCTCCACTTCATATTGCGCCGGGTGATATGACAGGCTGGGAGGCACCCGATAGACCCGACCCGGTCCTTCAATCACACCCACGCCGAATTCCTTCATGACTTCCAATGTCATTGCGAGATAGGGCGCTGAGGCGAGCGGGCCCGTAAGACTCACATTGATGCCCTCTGCGGTGCCCGGGGCTGCCAGCAGCAATGAAGAGATGAATTGTGAACTTTTCTCTCCACTGACCGACACCGCACCTCCCCGGA
>DAINBR010000265.1:0-5118 GCA_036732865.1 Bacteroidota bacterium
GGGGGACCCGGTCGCCCAGCGAGTGGTTGAACCTGACCTCAAGGTGTGCGTATGCCTCTTCGGCGAAGAACGCGCCACGCTCGGCGAGGTCCTTCATGTCGGCGTAATAATAGATGTCGAAGTGCTCGGTACGGAGGACGTGCCAATCGAAATCGGTGTACTGCACCTTGTTTCTGCCGAAATAGAAGAACTGCGCCGGCGCAGTGGAGCTGACGGTGAGGAACAATACTAACGTGAGAATGATGGAATTCTTCATGGCCGGCCCCGCAAAGAACTATCCCCACAACATGTATGAGCATTGTAGGAAGTTTCCGGGGAAGAGTCAACCGGCGCTACTGCTGTGCGAGGGACTGCTTCAGGTAGTCAATCACCGCCACCGGAGTCGGGTCCTCACCGTGGAGTATGGCCAGGTAGAAGCTCACCCAGTCGCCCAGTTGTACCAGCGAAAAGACGCGCGCGAGGGTGCTCCTTCCTTCACTCCATACTTCCTCGACGTGTCCCGTATAGCGGCTGATGATTTCTCGCGTCAAATCCATGCGCAACTGCACTCTCTGGTGGTCACCCTTATCGCGCAGGAAGACCACCACCATCTCCCGCATCTCGTTCTCCAGGACCTTCCATCCCACAAGCTCGTTGTGATTCATCTCTGGGAGAACATGGCCGAATGCGAGGGATTTTGCGTTCTCGGCAATCTGGCCACGCCAGCGGGTGTTGACCGCATCGAAACGCTCGGTGGCGGAATAACAGATGGCGATACGGTGATGCAGCTTCTGGGCGAGGGTGAGTGCCGGATTTGACGCGGATTCCAGCCCCGCGAAGCGGCTGGCATTCTCATCCAGCAGGGCGACGGTTTCTGCGATTTCCTTCTGCCGGTTCTTGATGAACCCGGATTTCGTGAGCGCAATCAGGAGGGGGAAGAACGAGTAGCCGAGGGCTGCCCTCGGAGGAAGTCCGCCGGGCACTTTTATGAACGTCGAATGTGCCCGCCGTGCGAGCAGCTCGGTTGTCCCGTCGGACGAGACGCAGAGCAGGCGGGCTTTCCTCCGGAGTGCCTCACGGTGCGCCGTCGTGGTCTCCTCCGTTTTCCCGGAATAGCTGGAGATCACGACCAGCGAGTCCGGGCCGACGAATTTCGGCAGTGTGTAATGGCGGCTCACGATGAACGGGATCTTCAACTCATCGGCAAGATAACTGCGGAGCAGATCTCCGCCAATGGCGGAGCCTCCGAGGCCGCACATGACGATATTCCGGACGCCGGTGGATTTCACCCGAATGTCGGCATTTCCGCCGATCGCGAGGGCATCGCGGACCTGGCTGGGGAATTCGCGCAGGAGTGTCAGCATGCCGGCGTGGTCGATTTTGTCGATATCGTCAGAGGTCATGGGTAGATTCCTGGTGCGCACCGGGATGGTCAGAGTTCAAAGGGGATTTCCGGCACTTTGTTCTTGATGATGGAAGAGAGGAACGCCCGGATCTCGGCTTCGGTGTGAAGCGCGCAGACCTTGTCGGCAACGCGCCTGGCGTCTTTGAGTTTGATGGAACGGATGATCTTTTTGATTTCCGGGAGGACCGGCGGGATGACGCTCAGCTCATCGACACCGATGCCCACCAGAAACACGGTGGCCAGCGGGTCCCCCGCCATCTCACCGCACACGCCGACCCAGTTGTTTTTCCGATGTGCGGCTTCGACGATGCTGCGGAGCATGCGCACCACGGCCGGGTGGAACGGCTGAAAGAGGCTGGCAACGGCATCATTTCCCCTGTCGACCGCCATCACGTATTGCGTCAAGTCATTGGTACCGATGCTCAGAAAATGCGTCTCGGCGGCGAGCTGTTCCGCCATCATTGCAGCGGCGGGGACCTCGATCATGACACCGACTTTGAGCCGCGAGTCAAATTTCACCCCGCGCATCTTCAGTTCCTCCATGGCCTGCTTAAGGAGGCTTTTTGCCTTCAGCACCTCACCAACTGTGGAGATCATCGGGAACATCACGCGGACATTACGATGCGTGCTGGCCCGGAGTATTGCGCGGAGTTGATCAAGGAATATGTCTGTCCGGTCGAGCATCACGCGTATGCCGCGCCAGCCCAGGAACGGGTTTTCTTCATGCTGGCCGTCAGGGGCAAGTTTGTCTCCCCCGACATCGAAGGTGCGGAAAATGACGGGGTGCGGGAACGATGCCTCCGCAACCTTGGTGTACAGCTCGGCCTGCTCATCTTCGCCGGGGTAGTCTGCCCGGCCGACGAGCTGCATCTCCGTGCGGAAAAGCCCGATCCCTTCCGATCCCTGCAAGCGGGCAAAGTCGATCTCCTCCGCAAATTCGATATTCGATGACAGCTCAATGTGTTTCTTGTCCAGTGTGTCTGCCGGCAAGGCGGCGATGCCGGCAAGTTGTTGCTCGAAGGCAAAGAACCGGTCTGCCCTGGCCTGAAGGATTCGCAGAGTTTCCGCGGAGGGGTTGACGATCAGTGCGCCGGCGTAGCCGTCAATGGCAAGGAGATCACCGGTCTTGATCAGTTTCGTGGCGGTGTGCAGGCCTACAACCGCCGGGATTTTCAGAGAACGGGAAAGCAGGGCTGCGTGCGACGTTACGCCCCCGAGGTCTGTCGCATATCCCAGTACTTGGTTACGGCTGAAAATAACCGTATCCGCCGGCGCCAGCGTCTCGGACACGATGATGGAGGCACCCTCAAGCTTGGAATACAGCTTCTGATCCCGGATGTTCCGGATAATTCTGTTCATCACGTCGTCTACATCACGCGCGCGTTCGTGCATGTACTCGTCGGGCGACGCCAGCATCATCTGCCGGTACTTGTTGATCTCCGTGCTGACGACGTATTCGGCGTTCAGCAGCTCGTCGGCAATACGTTTCTTGATCGTCCCCATCAGGATCCCATCCGTGAGGATCATGACCTGTGCTTCGAAGATCGTTGCGCTTTCGGAGCCGAGTTTCTGCTCGGCAAAGGCCAGGATTTTGCGCAACTCTTTTTCCGAACGCGCATTTGCCGCGTTCAGCCGCTCGATCTCCGCGTCCACATCCCCGGGGGCGATGGGTTTGGGTTCGACTCGCGGCACCTGTTTGGTGTACAGGTATGCCGGACCTGTGGCGATGCCGGGTGCTGCGGCAATCCCCTTGATGATGATCTCGTCTGTCGGAAGGGTTGTGTCGTCCATGTCATTCTTCGTCAAAGCCGCGCTCGATCAAATCCACCACCGCCGCTGCGGCGAGTTCTTCATCGGGTCCGTCAAACCTCAAAATGAGGCTCGATCCTTTTTCGGCGGCGAGGGTCATGACGCCGATAATACTCTTCCCATTGATCTCAAACGCATCTTTCTTAATGGTGAACTCGGCTTTGAATTTCGCCGCGGTTTTCACGAGAGCTGCCGCCGGGCGTGTGTGCATCCCCGCTTTATTGCGGATGGTCACGGTCCGTTCGATCATGGCTCAGGACGCACGGTGCAGCAACGAGAGTGAAAGCCAATGAAGCATTTCGCGCGCCGGCGAAGCCGGCACGGCGGCGAGCGACTGGTGTGCGCGCCGCGTATACATCCCCACCCTGCGACGGGTTGCGTCGATGACGCCGCAGGCCTCATAGATGGTGCGGACCTTGCGTACCATCGAGCGGCGGTCTGCGGCTGACAGGAGTCGCGGTATCCCGGTCTTGCGTTGTGCAACCTGCTCCAGCAGCTTGTGGTCGCTCCCGCGTGTCCGTTCGAGCGCGGTCAACAGCAGAAACGTGCGTTTACCTTCGATGATGTCGCCGCCGATCGCCTTCCCGAAATGGCGTTCGTCGCCGACAACGTCCAGCAGATCGTCCTGCAGTTGGAAAGCCCTCCCCAGGTTGTCACCGAAGGTCCTCAGGGCGCGAAGAGTCCCGCGAGATCCCCCGCCGATCAACGCTCCCAATTCGGTGGAGGTCGTGATCAGACGCCCCGTTTTCCGCGCAATCATGTCATAGTACTCCTTCACGCTGACATCGTCGCGCTTTTCAAACGACAGGTCCAGAGCTTGACCTTCGCAGACATCGTACACTCCGCGGGTAAAGAGACGGGTGAGGTTGCCCAGGTTGTCGTGCCGGGTTTTCAGAAGTTCGCTGTAGGCAATGGCAAGGAGTGTGTCGCCGGTCAGGAGCGCCGTGTTCAGGTCCCATCGTTTGTGGACTGTGGGGAGTCCGCGTCGGGAGGGCGCATGATCCATCACGTCGTCGTGTACGAGAGTGAAATTGTGCATGATCTCCACTGCCGCTGCTGCCGGGAGGGCCCGGCGTGTCGTGCCTCCTGCCGCCTCACAGGAAAGCATCACCAGGACTGCGCGCAGCCGTTTCCCCCCGGAGGTCAGGACGTAGTTGCAGGCATCACGGAGCGTGCCGGGCGCGCGTGGTTGCAGCAGCGTTGCCAGGTAGGCATCCACCCGGAGGCGGAGCCGGTCGTAGCGGCGTGCAAAATGCCTGCTCATTGTGGTAGTGTCCGCCGGAGGGGAACGCTCTGCAGATCGGTCAGCGTCCGTGCACCGGTGAGAAACATCGCACTCTTCAATTCGAGCACCCATGCGTCCATAAACCGGTGTGCTCCTGCAGCGCCGCCGCGCGCCAGGGCCTGCAATACCGGTCGCGCCGATGCCACGAGATCAGCACCAAGCGCGAAGCACTTTGCTGCGTCGAGTCCTGTCGCAATGCCCCCCGAGGCAATGACATGCAGCGAAGGGTTTTCATGCCTGAGGGCAGCCACTTCCCGCACAGCGTCTGCCGTCGGGATTCCCCAGTCCCACAAACTCACCGCGGCTTTGCGGTCCCTGCGGCGCAGGATTTCCACTCCCGCCCAGCTAGTGCCTCCTGCACCCGCCACGTCGATGTAGTGCACACCGGCGTCAAGTAGGCGCCGTGCGACGTCGGCCGATATGCCCGCACCGATTTCCTTGACAATGATCGGAACCGGGAGTTCACGAACCAGCATCGCGATCCCCTTCAGCACCCCGCGAAACGCCGGGGTACCCTCTGGCTGGAGAAGTTCCTGTACGGGGTTCAGGTGCACGGCCAGAGCGTCGGCGCGAACGAGCGCGACAAGGGACAATGCCGCAGCCGGCCCTGTCATCATCGCGACTTCAGCCGCTCCAATAT
>DAINBR010000266.1:0-5095 GCA_036732865.1 Bacteroidota bacterium
GACTTCATCGAGTTGTTCCGCCATTTCGAGCGGAAGCGCACAGTAGAGTATCCGGCCTGCTCCGAGTGGGAGCTCGATGAATGTCTGCCCCGCAGGCAATATACCCCGATCGCAGTAGGTGGTCCTGTCCCCGCCATAACTGAGACGCGAGGTGCCATCCGGCCACTTCACGGCGACCTCCCGCGAGGTCAGCGCCCCCCACGAGTAGTCCACATTCCAGTCACGGGTGCGTTCCGGAACCGCCGCCCAGTGCTCGTCTGCGTCTATCCTTCCCGAAACGAGCAGTGTCGCTCCGGCCCGCACTTTGTTCATGAGCAGGTCCCATGCTTCCTGGTGCAAAACCCACGGCGAGGGAAGGATGATCAACCGGGCATCGGGCATCTGTGAGAGCTGATACTCACCCGCCACGAACGCGGTTCCCCTTGCGTGATGGTAGAGCGCCCGCACGGCGTTTTGTTGCACAGTGATCCCCAGGCTGCTGAGTACGGAAAGCTGAAGCGACTGCGGCAACACGATCGCGATGTCGGGGAGCCGGGCTTCCGTCGCATACGATTGGGCCTTGCGCGCAAAGTCGGCAATCCCCTTGATGACATCCATCCATTTTTTTTCCGATCCGTCCCGCCTCAGGAGACCAAAGTTGTCGCTCCGCGTCCAATCCCAGTGCAACACACCTGCGTTTGCATTCGCAAACCCGAGCACGAGCTTGCGCTCGAGAAGTTGTACACCGTGCACATCGTCCCAGCGGGAGGAACCGTCCAAGGTCCACACGGGTTGTGGGCCCGTCTCCCCGAGGAGGTTTGGCTTGTGCGGGCTCTTAGCAACGACCGAGTTCCACAGCAGCGCATCATCACGCCACCAGGAGTGATTCACTGTATAGCTGACCGGTGAATGAGCCCAGAACTGGTTCAGCACACGGTCTGTCACGCCGCCTTCATCCTGACCCACCGTCACAATCTGCTCTGACCCCGCGGCGCGGATTGCACGGATCATTGACTCTATCCACTGGCAAAATGCATCCTGTGCAAAAAGGTTGTAATCCACCGCACGGATGAGGCGCACATTGCCGGAACGCGCCGGCTCCAGGTCAGCATTGACCGGGAGCGGAACTCTGTCGAATGCACCCAGCTCTGCAGGCGAAGTGCGCCACGCCCGTGCGAGCGTGTCAATAGAGGTGTACCGGCGCTCAAGACACCGTTGCCAAGCTGCGAGTTCCTTCGGATCTCCGTTTGGCGAATTCCCCTTCCAGGGGCGCTTGGGGTTGGTGAAGCTGGGTTCGTTGATCAGATCATAGCTCAGGAATGGCACGTTCTTGAAGCGGGAGACGATGGTGCGGACGTATGCGGCCTGTGCCTCAACGGCGATCGGATCGATATAGGGATTGGACCCGGGTCCCAACCTGTTCCCTTCCTGCCCAGGACCTTGCTGGAGTTCAGTTTGCGGATCAAACGCGAAGAACGTGAAGATTATCTGCATATGGTGCCAAGCCGCTGCGTGCAGGTACGCTTCAAGAGCAGATATCAGTCGTTCATCCGCAGCGCCGCTCACCGGATCGAGATAACGCGCCCGGTTGAGCCATATGCCCGTCCGCACTGCATTGAACCCCAGCCGGTCCATTTCGGCGAAGTCTTGCTCCCACCCCCATGCGTTGCCGCCAAGACTCCCACCGACGAAGAATCCCGATGTGTAGGGATCGGTGGAAAAGTAGTTTGCTCCCACCATCAGCATTGGCTTCCCACCCACCCGGAAATAGTCGCGCCCGGCCTCCAGGCGCTTGCCCGATTGCATGAGCCGGGAATCGCGGACCACAACGCCCGATGTGTAGCGCTCGAACAAGGTATCTCCGAAGAAGAGACTCGCCCGGACTCTGTAGAGCCCTGGGTCCGTGAGGGGCAAGCCGAGGCCGAGTTCTTCGTGCAGCGAACCACGGCATGTCGTCGTTCTGGAGGCGAGAACCTTTGACCCGGACAACACTTCGAGAGTCAGCTTCGCAGGTGTATCCCCGCGTAGAACGTCAACCGCACCCGCAACGCGTGAGCCGGGATCCAGCGTCATCGCTTGCAGATCCAGCCAGAGGCGGACGCCGCCCCGTGATGCATATATTGCGGCAGCCTGTATCAGCTCGTTTCCTGCCCGCGAATCCCAATACCCCGGTTCCGGCTCGAAGCTCAGGTAAACGCGTCGCATTGGTGTTTGACCGGGGGGTGTTATGTCGTCGGCAACAACAGGCGCGGCAAGCCGCCGGCCATCAGCCCCAACGAGAAAGCCAAGACCGCGGTACCTTCCACCGTATCCCGCATTGACGTACACCCGGCGTGCCCGCAGATCATTGTCGCGAAACCACGGAGCATCTTCATCCCACTGGATTTTCCACGGACCCTGCTGGGGAGCTGCATAGGATTGCAGTATCCCCAGGGCACGTGAGTGCGTGTTTTGCGGTTGTCCGGTCCGCCACCCGGCACTGTCGCGGTACACCGGAACGTAGAGCGGCCGCCCACCCAACACGAGCAGATTACCATGCTCGAGATGCTGCCGGATTGTCTCCCACGCATCCACGGGAAACGCCGAGCCGTAGGGCAACACAGGCAGGTCACCCTCTGCCAGCGTACCCCGCCTCTGCAGTTCAACGAGGCCGACAAACTGAGGTTGCATGGATTCAAGGGCACCCTCAAGCAGCGATCGGCTGATCGCGCCGCTTTCCACGACCGGAAAGGTTTTCTCCATGAAGACAACCGTCTTGCCTGAACACGTCATTGCGGTTGTCAGGAGGAAGCCTAAGCAAGAGAATATGAAGCGGGCAGGATATGAGTTCATGGTGGTCAATGTTGCCCTAGACAGTTGGCGAGAGCCTTTTTCATAGCATGAGTTATGCCGGCGTGACCTGCTTATCAACGCAACAAGAGCAGCGTCCGTATCAGCACAGCGGTTTGTCCCTGGCCATCCAGGGGATTACCCACATGCAACCTGCAGAAGTACACACCGCCGGCAAGGCCCTCCGCGTTCCACTTCACCGAGTAGTTGCCCGGTGTTTTTTTCTCACTTACCAGAAGCGCCACTTCGCGCCCGAGAAGGTCGAATATCTTAAGAATCGTGAATTGTGGATCCGCAATCGAAAACTGTATGGTGGTACTCGGATTGAAGGGATTCGGATAGTTTTGATAGAGATGAAACAGTGACGGTTGGTCACCAAATGGTTGGACAGCCGTCACCCCCCCAAGCCTCCCATCGGAATCCACGAGCTGCGCATAGATGTCGTCCTGGCTGGTTTTCCTCAGGTCCACCCATGTTATGATCGCGCCTCCCTTGCCATCAACTGCGATTTCAGGACCGATTTGCAGTTTATCTGCCAGACAAACAGGGATACCGTTTGCCGTCCATTGGATAGCGCCTGTGCCATTGACGCGCTGGGCGTAAATGTCGGAATAGTTGAAAGGGTCGTTATCCCAGGCAATGATGGCACCTCCGGCGCCGTCGGTCGCAATCGCAGTAGGCCATTGATTGTCCCACGCCTTCGCAATCAGAACTCCGTTCGAGTCCCACTTCACATTTCCGGAGGCATCAACGCGCTGAACGTAGATACTGCTCTGAGGACCCAAGTTGGCGTCCTGCCAGGTGACTACCGCGCCGTGAGCGCCATCGCCCGTAAGCTCGGGCGACGTCTGGTTTCCCGCCGCCGCGGTCAGTGCCACGCCGCCTGAATCCCACATCACGACTCCTTCGATATTAACGCGCTGGGCGTAGATATCCATGTTGCCGTGCCGGAAATCCATCCATGCGATTATTGACCCTCCGACATCATCGCTCACACTCGAGGGGGACACCTGCGCATCTGCCGCAGTACATATCGCCACACCGTTTGAATCCCACTGCACAGCCCCAAGTGAATTGACCCGTTGGGCACGAATGTCGGATACGCTTCCCCCGGCTTCTGCGCTCCAGGCTATGATAGCACCTCCCGCAAGGTCGCTCACCAATGGGGGCGGTCCCTGGGCGGAGATTTCCGAGGAAACAACGACACCGTTCGAGTCCCACTGTTGTATCCCTGCCGCATCGACACGCTGCGCGAAGATGTTATAGCTGGAGACACCGCGGCGGTAGTCATCCCAGGCAATGATCGCCCCACCCGTGCCGTCGCTGACAATGTTGGGAAAGATCTGGAACCTCACGGCTCTGGAAATCACCGCTCCGTCCGTATTCCACAGCAACTGCCCCGACCCATTGACACGTTGAGCATAGATGTCAACCTCGGAACCACCTCTGCGACGGTCATGCCAGGTAATGATGGCGCCTCCCGAACCGTCACTGATGAGGCTCGAGGTGGTTTGATCCCCCGCTGCGGTGGAAATTGGAACTCCGTCGACCGTCCACAGCATCACGCCATCTGCGTTGACTCGTTGGGCGTAGATGTCGAAATCAATGCCATTGCGGAGATCAGTCCAGGAGATGATGACACCGCCGGCCCCATCGCCGACGATTGCCGGCTCAGCCTGGCTGTGAGATTCCGTGCAGATCCCGGTATTGAGATATGGGTCGGTAGACCACTGGCTGAGAGAGTGTGAAAAGAGAAAAGCAAAAGGAAACGCGAAGTGTATCAACGCACGGCAGAACCGATGACTCGTGCTCATAGCAGTAAGCCTCAACTAGTTCTAGAGGAGCCATGGACCCCGGAGCAAGTTAAGGCAAATTTTCACAAATCGCGAGGTCCACCCGGTCAAAATTCGTTGTAATTGTGTGCATGCATCGGTACATTCCCCTTCGGAAGCTCCCGGGGGTGACTGACGTGCGTGCAAACCTGAGGCGGGTTCGCCTCGGCATTGAGCTGAAGATGACATCTCTATCAAGAATGCTGCGAGAATGGCTGAGAAAGGAATGAAAAAGAATCTGTACACTCAGCTGAAGAACGCCTATGCCGACGCGAACCTGAACCGCATCACTGCTGCGTTGTTGCGTCTCTATCGCTCGAGAGACCATGCAAGACTGCGGGAGATCGCCCATCGAGTTTCAGGTGTCGTGACCGTGGATGACAGTTCTCTCAGCAAGTGTTTCTCCCAGCTGGTGGTCCTGTACCACCCGGACAAAGGAGAGATCCATCGGCGGG
>DAINBR010000267.1:0-5051 GCA_036732865.1 Bacteroidota bacterium
ATCCTGGAGATTGATGCCCATGTCATCCAGCGACATCGGGCCGATCACCTGCATCAAGGGGGTGCTGCTGGCGGGAACATCAAGCTCTAACAACCGCTGCTCCAGCTGGCCGCTGCGCAGCCGCTCCCGGAGGCGTTCGCGGGTGGACGACGCCTCGTCGGGTTCCTCCCTGGGTTTTTCGTCCGTGGTCTCGACAGTGCGGCGCCGCGGTGCGGGAAGGAGAAGGTCCAGCATCCGCTCTTCGGCGAGGACTTTCGCCTTGTCTTCCACGTCGACACGGCGTTCCGCTTTCACCATGCTGACGGCATATTCGGTGAGATCGCGTATAATGGATTCCACATCGCGACCCACATAGCCCACCTCCGTGAATTTCGAAGCCTCAACTTTGATAAAGGGAGCACTGGCAAGACGGGCAAGGCGTCGGGCGATTTCCGTCTTCCCCACGCCGGTCGGACCAATCATGATGATGTTGTTGGGCATGATTTCCTCCCGGAGGCCGGGAGGCACCTGCAAGCGGCGCCAGCGATTGCGGAGTGCGATGGCGACCGATCTCTTTGCCGCGTCCTGCCCGATGACATACAGGTCAAGTTCGCGCACAATCTCTCTCGGCGTGAGTTCCCGTACAGGGGAAGCTGAGGTTGGTGCGACCATGGGATTGTCCGTGCCGCGTCCGCGGCTCAAAGTTCTTCGATGATGATGTTGGTGTTGGTGTAAATGCAAATATCGGCGGCGGCGAGCAATGCTTCGTGGACGATCTCGGGGGTGGGGAGGGAGGAGTGGCGGACCAGCATACGGGCCGCGGCGAGGGCATACATGCCTCCCGACCCGATGGCGACGATGCCGTCGTCCGGTTCGATAATCTCGCCGGTGCCGGAAATCACGAGTGCGGTGGAACCGTCGAGCACGGCGAGCAATGCTTCAAGCTGACGGAGATACTTGTCGGTGCGCCATTCGCGAGCCAGCTCCACCGCGGACCTCTGGAGATTGCCGTGGTGCTTCTCCAGATAATCCTCAAACTTCGTGAACAGGGTGAATGCATCGGCCGCCGCTCCGGCGAACCCGGCAAGAATGCTGTCGTTGTACAGCCGGCGGATCTTCCGGGCCTTGTGCTTCATGACCGTCTGCCCGATCGTCACCTGCCCGTCGGCGCCGATGGCCGTGACACCGTTATGGGTGAGCCCCAGAACCGTGGTGGAGTGAATGATGTCGGTCATGACGACCTTCAAGTGAGTTTTCGGCGAAGGCGGGCGACGGGTACGAGCATGGCTTCCCGGTATTTCGCCACCGTGCGGCGGGCGATATTCAACCCCTCCGCATTCAACATCTGCGCCAGTTTGTGATCGCTCAGCGGGTGCAGCGGATCCTCGGCGTCGATCATGGTCTTCAGTTTGCGTTTCACTTCCTTGTTGGAAACCTCTTCGCCCCCGGTGGTGCTGATGGCGTCGCTGAAGAAGTGCCTGAGGGAAAACACGCCGTAATCCGTCTGGACGTACTTGCTGTTGACCACGCGGCTGATAGTCGAGATATCCATGCTGATGACTTCGGCGATATCCTTGTAGATCATCGGGCGGAGTCCCTCCCCCGTCTCGAAGAAGTCATGCTGTTTCTCAACGATCGTGCGCATGACGCGGGACATTGTCTCGCGGCGCTGGTGAATGGAACTGATGAACCACTTCGCCGCTTCGAAGCGCTGACGGATAAAATCCTTGGCTTCCGTTGAAACGCCGTTCTTTTTTCGCTTGGACATCAGATCCCGGTAGGCTTTGTTGATCCGGAGGGGGGGGATGTTCCGGTCGTTCAGGGTGATCACGAAATCCGATTCCGTCTTCGTGACAATGAAATCCGGCACGACGTAGTTTTCGTGTGCGGTAAACGCTCCCTCCCCAGGCTTGGGGTTGAGATGTTGGACCATCTCGATGATCTTCTTGAGGTCGTCCAGGGTGATGCTGAGCTTCTTGGAGAGCTCCTCGAAGTGGCGCATGGTGAAATCATCGTAGAACTCGGTCAGCAGCCGGTGCGCCAGCGCCTTTAATACCGCGTCGACGGGGGCAACTTCGAGCTGGATGACGAGACACTCCTGGAGCGTCCGGGAGGCAATGCCCACCGGATCGAGGCGCTGGATTTTCTTGAGGACGGCCTCCGCCTTCTCCACCGCAATGGCGGTTCCGTGGGTCAGATTCAGATCCTGGACTATTGCGGGTATATCCCGGCGCAAGTAACCATCCTCGTCGACATTGCCGATGATTTCCTGCCCGATCATGATCTCTTCATCATCAAGATCCAGCATGCTGAACTGTTCCATGAGGCGGTGATACAGCGGCAGGGTGTCGGCGACAGGGAACTCGTCCTTTTCCTCCGCATCGAACGGCTCGCGGGCCTTGTAGCCGGCGTTGTCGTCGTTCATGTAATCCTCGATGGAGTACTTTTCGTCCTCGTCCGGCGTGTGATCCTCTTCGGCTTTGGCGGCCTCCGCCTCCGTGACCTCCTCCTTCTCGGGTTCTTCCTGTTCTGCTGCAGCTTCCTGTTCTTCGTCATACCCCTCTTCAAGGAGGGGATTCATTTCAAGTTCGGCCTTGATCTTCTGTTCAAGCGCAAGTGTGGGAAGCTGGAGCATCTTCAGGTATTGCACCTGTTGAGGCGACAGCTTCATCATCATCCTATGTTGGAGGGAGATGTTTAGCATGAAGACATTTCAGGTCCGGCCGGAGCACCGGTTGCGCAGCTGCACGTACCAGGATTCTCCGAATGCACGGGTGAGTGATTCCTTCAGGAAATCGACGAGTGAAATATTCAATGCCGCGCCATGTTCACGTGCCGGCCGACATTCCGGCATCTGCTCATACCGCAGAAATCCTTGTCCGAAGTGCCCAATCCGGACAGGGAACAGATGGCACGAAAGGGGCTTGCGCCAGGCGGTCCTGCCCTCGATGTATGCGCGTTCGAGGGCACATTTGGCGATGTCGTCATCGAAGTACACAAACACGCATTCCCTGTGATCGATGCACGGTGTGGCCAATCCTCCCGCCCAGCCATCCACGAGGCCTTCACGGGCGATGACTTCCAGGCTCCGTGTGTCCAGGTATTCCTTTGCGGACGGAAACGCAGCAGCGATGAGAGGCACCTCCTCGTCGGTCAGTGGCGCCCCGCGCCCGCCCTCCAGGCAGCAGCAGGCCCCTCTGCAGGCCGTGAGATCACAGCAGAACGCCGAGGAGGTTATGGCTTCGTCGACAAATGTATTGCCCACAACAATCATACCGGAGTAAGTATAGCAATTTTTGCCGAGAAAGAAAACAACTCACGCCCTGAGAAAGAACTTCCCGGGGAGCTGCCGCGCGCTCCCTTTAAATTCGAGAGCTAGCAGATGAACCAGCGCTTCCGCGGTGGTGAACCCCGAGTTGCCGGCAACAAGATCGATGTGTTGCGGAAGATCGGTCAGGACATCAAGGATTCTTTGCTCGAACAGGGTAAGGGAAGGTGGCGGGGTGGGAGGGGGATCGGGAGTGCCCGTGACGAATCCCGTGAGTCTCGGCGCGAGTTCCCGAAGCACGTCATCGGCGGTTTCGATGAGCGTGGCATTCCCTTCGCGAATCAACAGATTGGTGCCGGACCGTCCGCCGGGGAGGACGGGGGAGGGAACAGCAAACACTTCGCGGTTCTGATCGAGCGCGAGTCTCGCAGTGATCATTGCGCCGCCTTCCACGCCGGTCTCGACGACAACGGTGCCGAGACTCATACCGCTGATGATGCGGTTGCGCTGAGGGAAATTCACTGCGTCCGGCTTGGTGCCCATGGTAAACTCAGAAACCAATGCGCCCTTGGCGCAGATGCGGTGGGCAAGGCCGGCATTTTCGGTGGGGTATATGACATCGATGCCGGAACCGATGATGGCGATGGTCCGGCCACCTGCTTTGAGGGCAGAGCCGTGCGCGACGGTATCGACGCCTCGGGCCAGCCCGCTCACGACGGTGATTCCCCTTGAGGCAAGATCCATGGCGAAACGTTCCGCTACGCGCGCGCCGTACGTGCTCGGGTTGCGCGTGCCGACAACGGCCACGGCTGCGGCACCGGGGTCCAGAGTGCCGATCAGAAAAAGAAAAGGAGGGGGGTCAAAGATGCTCTTCAGAAGCCCGGGGTACTCAGCGTCCCAGAGTGTCACCATTCTGCCGCCGGCCCTCTCCAGACGCCGGAGTTGATCTCCGGCATACGCGGCCGACTCCCGGGGCACGCCGTGACGCAGAAATGATGCTATTGATAGAGCCGTGCGGCGATCCACTCCTTCTGCCCTGATCAGGTCTCGCGGGGAAGCCTGAAAAATGGCAGCGGTGCCTTTGAAATGCGCCACTAGTGAGCGGAGGCGGGCGGGACCGACGCCGGGAACGCGGGAGAGGATGAGGATGTCATGGTGCGATGCGATAGGCGTCAAGAGGTATGTGAAGAGCCCATGAGTCCGGAGATCTCATCGCAATATGCGCTCACGATATTCCGGGCGTGATCCGAGGTTGACGCCTCGGCGATAATACGGATGATCGGCTCGGTGTTGGACTTCCGCAGATGGACCCAGTATGCGGGATAGTCGATGCGAATTCCGTCATCCGTGTTGATCTTCCCTTTTGTGGCATGCCGCGATTTCATCGTGGCAAGCACTTCGTCAGGCGCGACCCCCTGGAGCTCAAGCTTGCCTTTGGCAATTGCGTACTGCGGGAGCGATGCCTTCAACTGGCTGAGCGTGCCTCCCGACTCCGCGAGGTGCTGTAGCACAAGGCCGATTCCGACGATAGCGTCACGTCCGAGGTGGACGGCCGGAAGGATGACTCCGCCGCTTCCTTCACCGCCGATGACCGCCCCGATGTCACGAATCCTTGCGGCGACGTTGATTTCACCGACCGGCGTGCGCACAACCTCCGCTCCGTAACGGCCGGCGATGTCTTCGACCGCCCGTGTGGTGGAAAGGTTGATGACAACACGGGGAGTCGCCAGCGAAAGCCCGAGGCGTTTCTGTTGTTTCAGTACGAAGTCCACCGCGGTGGCTATCGTATACTCCTCGCCGTATG
>DAINBR010000268.1:0-5044 GCA_036732865.1 Bacteroidota bacterium
GCGGTACAAGATCAGAGTTGAGTGGGTGCACACCGGCGGATACATCGGTCTGAAATTCCTCGGGCCCGCACAGGTGAAAGATGAAAACACCTTCTCACTTTACTCCGAGGTCGCCGACCAGATTGATTACTACTTCGTCCATGGCAGGAATCTAGACGAGGTCATTCAAGGGTACCGGGAAATCAGTGGCAGAGCCACCATGATGCCCAAATGGGCGATGGGGTTCTGGCAATGTCGCGAGCGCTACAAAACACAGGAGGAAGTCCTTTCTGTCGTCAAGGAATTCCGCAGGCGGCAGATTCCTCTGGACAACATCGTGCAGGATTGGTTTTACTGGAAAGAAGACCAGTGGGGCAGTCACGATTTCGAGTCTGAGCGGTTCCCGGATCCCAACGGAATGGTGAGGCAGTTGCACAACGATCTGCACGCGCACATCATGATTTCGGTCTGGCCCAAATTCTACGTGGGCACGAAGCATTATGAGGAGATGAAAGAAAAGGGGTGGTTGTACATGCGCAATGTGGAGAAAGGGCAGCGAGACTGGGTCGGGCCCGGTTACGTCTCGGCGTTCTACGATCCCTATAGCGAGGCGGCGCGCGGCCTCTACTGGAAACGCATGAGTGAAAAGCTCTTCTCTAAGGGCTTTGATGCGTGGTGGTTGGACTCCACGGAGCCGGATATGCAGTCCAATTTGTCGAGGACCGAAACCATACTGCGCCAAGGCCCAACCGCGATGGGGAGCGCCTCGCGGTACCTGAACACCTATTCATTAATGACCTGCAAAGGAGTATACGAAAACCAGCGGGCCACTGCTCCCAATCAACGCGTGTTCATCCTCACTCGCTCCGCCTTCGCGGGGCAACAACGCTACGCGACGGCCACGTGGAGCGGCGACATCGCGGCACGGTGGTTTGATTTCCGCAATCAAATTCCGGCCGGGCTGAACTTCAGCCTCTCCGGGTGTCCGTACTGGACCACAGACATTGGCGGTTTTGCCGTCGAGCCGCGCTACGAGCGTCCGAATGCAGCCGACCTCGAGGAATGGCGCGAATTGAACACGCGCTGGTTCCAATTCGGAACGTTCTGTCCTCTGTTCCGGGCGCACGGCCAGTTTCCTTACCGCGAGATGTTTGAGATCGCCCCCGAAAACCACCCGGCATATCAGTCCATGCTGGCTTACGACAAGCTGCGTTATCGACTGATGCCGTACATCTATTCGCTCACCGGCTTGGTCACACTGCGGGACTACACGATCATGCGTGCGCTCGTGATGGATTTTGGCGAGGATCGAAACGTTTTCGGCATTGCCGACCAATTCATGTTTGGCCCTTGCTTGCTGATTAATCCCGTCACCGAATATAAGGCCAGGACGCGGTATGTCTACCTTCCCGCGGGTGCCGGCTGGTATAACATCCAGTCGGGGCGCTACTATACGGGGGGACAGACCGTGAAGGCCGACGCGCCGTATACTGACATGCCGATCTTTCTGAAGGAAGGTACGATCCTGCCGTGCGGTCCGGAATTGCAGCACACCGCGGAGAAGCCGGCTGATCCGATTCGACTCTTCGTCTGCACGGGCGGCGACGGCTCCTTCACGCTCTATGAAGACGAGGGCGTGAACTACAATTATGAGAAGGGAATCTTCTCCACGATTCCGCTGACATACAATGAAAACGAAAAGGTCCTGAACATCGGTGAAAGGGAGGGAGAGTTCCCGGGAATGCTGAGGACGCGCACGTTCGAGATCGTGTGGATCGGAAAGGGAAAGCCCGTGGGTCTTGACTTCCTGTCGAAGCCCGATGCGACCGTGAAGTACGATGGGAGCCCGCGTTCGATCAGGATGACGAAGTAAACCAAGGAGCCCGGATGCCCCTCAATCGGTTTCTGTGCCAGGTTCTCGGAATGCTTCTCGCAGGAGCAATCGCCGCACCTTCACAGGGCTTTCTCCAGCATCGCAAACAGTTCCAGTTCGGCCAATGGGTGTTCCACAGGGGGGATATCCGCGCTGCCGAGAGCACGCGCCTGCCCTCGGCGAATGACTGGTCGCCGGTCACCGTGCCGCATACATGGAACGCTCACGATGTGCTCACTCAGGGGGAGAGATACTATCAGGGCATCGGGTGGTACCGGACGGCTTTCACGATCCCCAGTGACAGAGCCGCCGCCCGAACGTTCATTCGGTTTGAAGGAGTTTCGGTTGTCGCGGATGTGTTCCTGAATGGAGAGTATCTGGGAGAACACAAGGGCGGCTATTCCGCGTTCTGCTTTGAGGTCACCGACATTGTTCTCTATGGCGTACCGAACCTGCTCTCCGTAAAGGTGGACAATAGCATGCAGCCGGACGTCGCCCCTTCGGGGACCGATTTATATCCCCTGTTTGGAGGGCTCTATCGGCCGGTGACCCTTTTCCAGACCGACAACCTTTGCGTTACTCCCCTTGACTTCGCCTCGAGTGGAGTAACCGTAAAACCCCTCCGGGTATCGGAAACGGAAGCCGAAATTGACGTTGAAGCCCTGGTGAGCTACCGCTATGCGCCTGTTCTCCATACCGCATCGCCTCAGTTGCTTCCGCCAAGGGGGATGAAGGGCAAAGGGCTGTACGGCGAGTACTACGACAACGAAACGTTCCAAGGTAGGCCAAAGCACACACAGATAGACGAAGCCGTTTCATTCAACTTCGGAGTAGGCGGGGCCTTTGCCGGTATGCCTGCCGACCATTTCTCCATCCGCTGGACCGGCCGCCTGGTTCCTTCGAGGACCGGGACATATCAGTTCGTGATGAAGAGCGATGATGGTTCGAGACTTTACCTGGACGACCGGCGTGTCATCGACCATTGGGGTACACATGCCGCCACGGAAAGATCGTGCGAGGTGAGGCTCGAAGCCGGGAACGAAGTACAAATAACGCTCGAGTACAACGAATCAGGCGGTGATGCCTCCGTGGTCTTCGGCTGGAAGTTCCTGGATGAGTCAACACAAAAAGCCAGGGGTGTGGTGAGAGTATCCCTGCTGGATCACGAGCAGAAAACGGTCGCGGCGAACCGGCAAGAGATTCTGGTTGATAGCGACGGGGTATCGGCTGCCTCACAACATTTTCACGTTGATCGTCCCCATCTCTGGAACGCAAAGGCCAATCCGTATATGTATCGGGTCAATGTCCGGCTGGAGGATGAGAAGGGCAGAGTGCTTGATGAAGTGGATCAACCATTCGGTCTCCGCTTTTTTCACGTCTCCAGGGACAGCGGTCTGATTCTGAACGGGCGGGCGTATCCCTTGTACGGAGTGTCACGGCATCAGGAATGGGAGGGACTCGGGCCCGCGCTTGCTGACACCCATCACACGATAGATGTGGATCTCATATGCGAAATGGGCGCCACGGGTGTGCGGCTGGCCCACTACCAGCAGGCGGAGAAGATATACAGCCTGTGCGATGAACGCGGGCTGGTGGTGTGGGCCGAGATTCCAAACACGCCCTCGTACCGGAGGCACCCCGCCTATCTGGCAAACTGCAGAGCCCAGTTGACCGAGTTGATAAAACAGAACATCAATCACCCCTCCATCCTGTTCTGGGGTTTGTATAATGAGATTGACATACCGCTGGCAGACCTGACGCTACTGCACGAAACGGCAAAGAGGCTTGATCCGTACCGGCTCACAACGCAGGCGGATTTCAGTCAGGTAGGCGAACGCCATCTGGTCACGGACGTTGCTGCGTGGAATTGGTACTTCGGATGGTACTACGGTCAATTCGGAGAATACGTTCCCTGGTTCGACGGCGCTCGCCGGATCCGGACGGACTTGAAAGCAGGCCTCAGCGAATACGGTGCCGGCGGGTGTATCAGTCAGCAACAGGAGAACCCGCCCAGACCGGATGCCAACGGCGGACGTTTCTTTCCGGAGCAGTACCAGCGGCTGTACCACGAGAAGGTCTGGGAAGAGATCAAGGACAGAAAGGATATCTGGTGCAAGTTCATTTGGAATTTGGCCGATTTCAGCTGGACCAACGTCCGGCGGGGCGATCGTGACTTCATAAATCACAAGGGACTCATTACCCACGACCGCAAGACCAAAAAGGACGCATTCTATTTCTACAAAGCCAACTGGTCTGCGGAGCCGGTACTGTATATTCTGAGCCGGCGAAACACGGAGCGGACGGACGAGTCTGTGCCGGTCGAAGTGTACACGAATTTCGGCGAAGTGGCGCTATACGTCAACCGGGTCCTCATTTCGAGCAAGAAGTCGGAATCGGACATTCACAAGGTACGATGGGATGATGTTCGGCTAGCCCCGGGACGAAACAGGATAGAAGTAATCGCCCGAAGTCACAACAAAGCTTATACCGATGTGTGTGAGTGGACGCGATAGAGTCTTCCACACGACACGAAACCACTATCTATGGCCCCAAACATGAACGCACTATCTGGGAATACCTGTGCGCGCGCCGCTGGTTTTTGTGCTGCCGCCATCCTGCTGTCGTCACTGATCGCATGCTCGGTCACGCCATCCGGTGTTCGGAAAACCGAACTTTTCACGAAGGGCTGGCAATTCAACCTGGGAGATGTCCCAAATGGCCATGAACCAGGACTGAATGATTCCCAATGGCGCATTCTCAACCTCCCGCACGATTGGAGCATCGAAGGGTCTTTCAGCAAGGACCATCCTGCAACCCCTGGAGGCGGCGCTTTACCGGGAGGGATCGGATGGTACCGCAAGACCTTCTCGCTCCCTGCATCGGACAGCAGCAAGCTTGTCTTTGTCGAATTCGATGGAGTCTACAGAAACAGCGAGGTTTGGATAAACGGTCAATATCTCGGCAAACGACCGTACGGGTACATTTCATTCCGATATGAATTAACCACCTTCTTGAAGTACGGGAATGAGAAGAACGTCCTGGCGGTCAAAGTTGATAATTCCCGGCAGCCAAATTCACGATGGTATTCCGGCTCAGGCATCTACAGAAATGTCCGGCTCGTCACAACGGAAAGAATTTGTGTGGATCATTGGGGGACAGTGGTCACGACACCGGAAGCAACCGAAACATCCG
>DAINBR010000269.1:0-5037 GCA_036732865.1 Bacteroidota bacterium
CTGGCTCGGCATCGACACGTTGATCCCGATCGGAGGAGACGACACGCTCAGCTACGGTGTCCGTCTCTACCAGGAGGGTCTGAAGGTCGTCGCCATCCCCAAAACAATGGACAACGACGTCCCGGGCACGGATTACTGCATCGGCTTCAGCACGTGTGTCACCCGCACGATCATGATGACCAACAGCCTGCGGACGTCGGCGGGATCCCACGAGCGATTCCTCGTGCTGGAGGTATTCGGCCGGTATGCCGGATTCACGGCCATGTTGCCGACAATGGCCGGCGCCGCCAACCGCTGCGTTATTCCGGAACACCGCTTCAATATCGAGCGGCTCACGGAACTGTTAAGCTACGACCGCACCAGGAACCCCAGCCGCTATTCTGTGGTCCTGGTATCCGAAGGGGCGATGTTCGAAGGCGGGGAGATGGTCTTTGCCAAAGAGACCACTGATGCTTACGGTCACAAAAAGCTGGGGGGCATCGGAGACCGTGTGTCGGAAAAACTGAAGGAGCTCTCGCCGAAGTTCAACAACGGCAAGGAAGTGAACACCATCACCCAGACGCTGGGGTATCTCGTCCGCGGCGGCGATCCGGATGCTATCGATTCAATCGTTCCTATGGCATACGGTAATCTGGCGCTCGATCTCATTCTCTCGAAGGTGCACGGCAGGCTGGTGGTCCTGAAGAATGGCAGGTACGACAACATGCCGATCGACGTTGTCACCAGCTCGAAGAAGGTTGTGAACCTCAAAGAGCACTACAACATCGATCGGTTGCGGCCACACTATGGGAGTTTTGAGATGCGACCGCTGTTTCTGATGACCGGCGAGTGATCCGGTCAGTTGTGGGAGCATCAAGGGCGGGAGGCGTCTGCGGATGGCCTCTCGCCCCGGACTCGAAGCAGTGAGTCCGGACGACGGAACACACTTCACTACGACAACGACCGCCGGTGTTGTCTTCTACTCCCTGTCAGGCCACACAATTCCACAAACCGTGAGACACTCATGAAACTCTGCAGACCCCTTTGCTTTTTCCTGGTGTGCTTCGCATCCCTGTTGCAAGGGCGTGCAGAAGGGACACACGCTGTCAACGGAAGTGAATATCTGGCTTACATGCGCGCCGCGGCGGATGATGGCTGGAACGCGGTAGATGCCGAGCGGCAGCGCTTTCGCGAGACCATCGATCTGAATAACGTGTTCGGGTACGCCCCTCCGGGAAACGAACCGTACCTTGCGGCACTCTGCGCGAACCTGTATGAAGTCACAAAGGAAGAGATGTATCTTGACCGGGCGCGCGAGCTGCTTCTCTATTATGGCAAGCACCGCGAGGCGTATCCTCCGGAGTACGCGAAGAGCCGTCCGGAATTCGGCGGCGTGCTACCCGCGCTGCCCAATATCTTCACCTTCGCCAAGTACTGTCATGCCTATACTATCCTGAAAAAGCATCGCACCCTGACTGCGTCTGAGAAACGAACCATCGACGATAACATAGCCGGAAGCGCCGATTTCTTTTGCTCCTTCCAGGAATGGGGGGCGATGAATCGTGCAATCCTGAGGGCCGAGGGATTGTTGTATGCCGCCAAAGCCCTTCCCGATCATCCCCACCGCCAGAAGTGGATGACGATCGGCGGGGCAATCGCAGGGGACAACTGGGACGAGTGGGAGATCGAAGACGCAACGGGGTACAATGCGATCTGGCTCTACTCGCTCCTCGGCTATGTCAGCGACGTGCGGCAGGACGAGTCTCTGTACCGCAGCCCGACGATGCAGTACTATATGGAGTACTACCTGCAGATGATGTGCCCCGCGGGAGTGGTGCCCGACGTCGGGGATGCCAACTGGGGGAGCGGCTGGGACAGGTTCATTCCGTTTTTTGAAAAGGCTGCGTCGGTAAACCGTGACTCGCGTTTGCGGTGGGCGGCAGCCCGGATGTTCCGCAAGTACTGCGATCCTCTCCCGGCACGACGGAGCGTGTTCCTCGGCTTGACGCTGTCGGATGCGTACCGCTGGGCGGACTTCTCGCTTCCCGCCGCGGCACCGACAAGCGGGAGCCGCCAGGTCATTGACGATATTGTCGGGAAGAAGTTCGTATTCCGCAACGGGTGGGACGGCAACAGCACTTATATGCTCTACAACTACCGCGACGAAGGTGACGGCGGGTGGCTCTTCCGCGAATACCTCCGCACAAGCATTCCTGTCGAAGAAGAAAAGATGACGCACGGGCACGCCGACGAGAACAGTATTGCCCTCCTGATGCGCAACAACAGCATCCTTCTGCACGACGGAGGTTACCGCGACTACATGCCCAGCGGACCCTACGGGGCATTCCGCGCGGATTACTTCCACAACCGTCTCGTAGTGCGCAACGACAAGATTGCGCTCGGACAGAGTGCCGGCCAGTTCCGTTACGCCGCGCCGCAACGGGGAGCGGTCCCCGGCCAGAACGTACTCGACTTCTTCCGCAATTCCGGTGCCTACCGCAGCGTGCGCACGCAGAAGGTGGAGTTTCTCTCGCGCGGCGAATTTGAGCTCTCCCGCTCGCGCGTGATCGATGCCGATTGGGGATACGAAGCGGACAGAGCAGTGGTGTATGTCAAACCCCTCGATTGGTTCGTCGTCTTTGATGCGGTGCGATACACGCGGCCCGGGTATCTCACGATGGCAAACTTCTGGCACACGCGGCAGGTCTTCGCCCGGGGCCCCGGCTGGTTCGACACGGCATACGACTCCCTGGCCACCATTGATGTGCGTGGCGATGACCGTCTCCTCGTGGTGTTCCCACATCGCGCTCAGATGGAAGAGGGTGTTGTTCCTCAACAACGCTACTACCAGCAGGAACAATCGATCTTCCAGATGATCGGACGGCACGGGAATCTGAACGATATGCAGACGTTCGTGACTGTGCTCATCCCCCATGACAAGAGTGTCGATCCCAAAACCCTATTGGAGCGCGTCCGCCTCCTTCCTGTGGAGGAATTGAGGCGGACCCTCGGCATCACGCTTGTTTCGGGAGAGACATCGTATCTGGTCGGCATGAAGATGGATCTCCTGGCGGACCTCGTGCGTGACTGGCGCCGCCCCATGTATACGTACGAAACGGGAAAGGTGAAATTCGGTGATTTCACCACCGACGCCATGACCTTCTTCGCCGTGATGAATCCACAAAAGGTGCGGTACGGTATGGCAGTCGGTTCGAAGATCGAGTATAAAGGACGGGTGCTGCACGATCAGGGAGCGATGGAATGCGACCTGGCGTTCGACGGAAGCCGTCCACAGCCCGGGGTGATCAAACTCCGTTACTGGGAGGGAGAGACTCCACGATGAGCGTGACTTCCCGTGATCGCTTGCTCGCTACACTCTCACACCAGCCAGTTGATCGCGTGTGCGTGGACTTCGGCGCGACGGCCGTTACCGGGATTGCCGCAAGCATCGTCGCGAAGTTGCGGGCACGGCTGCTGGGGGACCCCGATTACCGTGTGCGCGTGATCGAGCCCTACCAGATGCTGGGGGAGGTCGACGCGGAGCTCCGGGAAGCCCTCGGCATCGACGTGGTCGGTGTATACGCCCGCACGAATATGTTCGGATTCGAAAACAGGGGGTGGAAACCGTTTCAGTTGTTCGACGGCACGGACGTCCTCGTCCCGGAGAATTTCAATGTGAAGGCGGACGCCGGCGGAGACCTGTTGATGTATCCTGAGGGAGACACGTCCGTTCCACCGTGTGCCAGGATGCCTCGCGGCGGATACTTCTTCGATGCGATTTCGCGCCAGGAGCCGGTTGTGGAGGCGGAACTCGATCCTCGCCACAACCTGGAGGAATTCACCCTGCTTTCCGCGCAGGACCTGGCGCACCTACGCGGCCAGGCGGAAACCGCCGTGGCCGCACAGAAAGGATCGGTTGTGGGCATCCCAGGTGCAGCCTTCGGGGATATCGCTCTCGTCCCCGCACTCTGGCGGAAACAGACGCACGGCATCCGCGACGTGGAGGAGTGGTATGTCTCCACCAGCGCTCGCCGCGACTATGTGTTCAAGATCTTTGAAGGCCAATGCGAGGTTGCGCTGGCGAACCTCGACCTTCTCGTGAGGACACTGGGCGACCTTGTGCAAGTGGGATTTGTCTCGGGGACTGATTTCGGCGCACAGAACAGCCTGTTCATCTCCCGCAAAGCCTACAGAGACCTCTTCAAGCCGTTTCATGTAACGATCAATGAGTACATTCACCGGCACACACCGTGGAAGTCGTTCATCCACTCGTGCGGGTGCGTATCGGATCTGATTCCTGATTTCATCGAGGCAGGATTCGACATCCTCAACCCGGTGCAAACTTCCACCCGGGGGATGGAGCCGGAGCACCTGAAACGGGAGTATGGCAAGGATCTCGTCTTCTGGGGCGGCGGGGTGGACACGCAGCGGACGCTGCCTTTTGGAACTCCCGGACAGGTGTACGATGAAGTCACAGAGCGCGTCCGGATTTTCAACGAGGGTGGCGGGTTCGTCTTCAATGCCATCCACAACATCCAGGCAAATGTTCCGATGGAAAACGTCGTAGCGTTGTTCAAAGCATTGAAGGATTGCAGGAACTGATGGAGAGACCGCGCGGAATCATTTTTGATCTAGATGGAACGTTGCTGGACACGCTTGAGGATCTTGCGGATTCTGTCAACACCGTTCTGGCCGGAGAGGGATGCCCCGTGCACCCGGTGGAGGCGTACAGGTACTTCGTCGGGGACGGCGCGTCGGTGCTGATCGGCCGCGTGCTCCCGGAGATGCGCCAGGACAAGGAGACCCATGCGAGATGTCTGGCCCGGTTCAGAGAGGAGTATGCCGTGCGGTGGAACCTGAAGACCAGGCCCTACGAGGGCATCGCGGAAATGCTCTCGCAGGTCCGTGCGCTGGGCATCAGGATGGCAGTTCTCTCAAACAAACCGCATGATGCCACCGTACAGTGCGTGACGGCGTTGTTGCGGGGGGCCGAGTTCGATATGGTACAGGGTCAGCAGGAGGGTGTACCGCGGAAACCCGACCCCGCCGACCCAGTTC
>DAINBR010000270.1:0-5024 GCA_036732865.1 Bacteroidota bacterium
CTGGCTTCGATGGTGCCTATCTCGGGGTCAGCCTACACCTACTCCTATGCCACCCTCGGGGAGATCGTGGCGTGGATCATCGGTTGGGATCTCATTATCGAGTATGCTGTCGGGAATGTGGCGGTGGCGATTGCGTGGGCGGCCTATTTTCACCAGCTCTGCGTCGGCCTGGGATGGCACATTCCCGCCTGGCTTGCCGTCGACTATCGCTCCGCCGCACAGGCGGCCGATGCGGTCGTCCAGGCAGGGAAGAGCCTCGACCCCGCCGTGCTTCTCGCCCATGAAGCCTGGGTAACCCGGCCCGAGATAGCCGGAATTCCCATCATCTTCAATTTCCTGGCGGTCGGCATCGTCGCAGTGATCACATGGCTGCTTATTGTGGGCGTCAAAGAATCGGCTCGCGTCAACAATGTGATGGTCGGCATCAAACTCATCATCCTCTGCTTCTTCATCTATGCTGGTGCGCAATACGTCAAACCCGAACACTGGTCACCCTTCATGCCGAACGGATTCTCCGGTGTCTGGGTGGGAGCAAGCCTGATCTTCTTTGCGTACATCGGATTCGATGCCATATCCACGGCCGCGGAGGAATGCAAGCGGCCTTCGCGAGACCTCCCCATCGGTATCATCGGTTCCTTGCTTATCTGCACCATCATCTACATCGCAGTGGCAATAGTCCTGACGGGCATGGTACCCTGGCAACATCTGGGCGTTGCAGATCCGCTGGCAGCAGCGTTTGCCTATGTTCACGCCGACGTCTCCGCCGGCATCGTCGCCGTCGGGGCGGTCGTGTCTATGAGTGCCGTACTGCTGGTGTTCCAGTACGGTCAGCCCCGGATATTTTTCTCGATGTCGCGCGATGGACTCCTTCCCGACTACTTTGCGAAGGTGCATCCAAAATACCGGACACCGCATGTGACTACTCTGTGGACCGGCGTTGCTGTGGCCTGCATCTCGGCGATCGCCAATATTAACGAGATCGTCGAACTCACGAATATCGGCACGCTCTTTGCATTTGTGCTGGTCTGCCTGGGTGTGATTGTCCTGCGGTACAAAGAACCCGATCGGGCGCGCGCATTCCGGACTCCCTGGGTGCCCGTCGTTCCCATTCTGGGCATAGCGAGTTGTCTTTACTTGATGGCGGGGCTCCCGTGGGTAACCTGGGTGCGGTTCGGGATCTGGCTGGGTCTGGGATTGGTGTTGTACTTTGCGTACGGCTGGCGGAAAAGCAAATTGGCGAAGCAGTCCTGAGAACTAGAACAACGCTTCGCGCAACATCTCTTCGCTCCTGGGGCCCACCAGGACGTCGCGGATCTCTCCCCCTTCGAAAATTACAATGGTGGGTGTGGTGTGGATCCCGAGCGCCCGCGCCATTTCGAATTCTTCCGTAATATCGATGCTGAAAATATTATCGTACTCGGCTGCCAATCTGTCGACGATCGGAGTTTGCGTACGGCAGACCTTGCAGGTCGGCGTGTAAAAATACGCGACGACAATGATGCCGGTCCGTACCGCTTCTCCCAGAATCCCCCCGATGTTCCCCACTTCCCGGCCGATCTGCCGGCGTGAATTCACCATAAAAAAAATCTGCGCAATGAGGATGAGCAGTGCGAAACCTCCGAGCAAGTATAGGAGAAGTTGAACCATATGTGGCTACCTTTTTCGCGTTCTCCGGGGGGGGCCGCACGACTCTGCCGCATCGGCCGTCAAACTGGAAATCGTTCTGAAGAGTTCCTTGTGTGCTCTGGCAGGAAGAGGGGGTTCAGGCACTGCCCGGTACAGCGCAATGGTTGATTTCAACGTGCTGAGATAACTTCGGCAATCCGGACATTTCGCCAGGTGCTTCTTTATCTCCCGGCAGCGCGGCGATGCCAGGTCTTCATCCAGGCTGTCGCATATGTGCAGGTAGACCTCCTCACACTTCATGCTGTCATCCTCGACGGCGACTGCACATATGGCGCAAGCTGTTCACGAAGGAATGCACGAGCGCGGCGGAGGCGCGATTTCGTCGCCTCCACAGACAGACCCAGTGCCCGGGCCGTGTCTTCATTCGATTCTCCTTCAATATCCCGCATTACGAAAACAACCCGGTAGTCTTTTGGCAGGCGCAGTATGGCTCGCTCCAGAATTTCACGCATCTCCTTACTGATGACAGCCTCTGCCGGTGTCTCCTGGACGCTGACAAGTTCCTTCGCATGGCCGGGTCCGAATTGCCCGGGTGCATGATCATACGCCTCAAGTGATTGCTCCAACAATTCGCCTTTGCGTTTGCGATGCTTCATGAGGCAATTGTTGGTGACGATGGCATACAACCAGGTGGTAAATTTGGATTTCCCGTCAAAGCTCCCGAGTTTTCTGAAAACGTTGACAAAAGTGTCCTGAAGAGTCTCAGCCGCTTTGTCGGAATCCCGGCATATCTTGTACGAGAAACGGTACACGGTGCTTTCATACCGCCTGACAAGTTCGGTGAAAGCCGCATTATCGCCCTTTCGGGCGACAAGTATGAGTTCGTTGTCAGGAAGGGATCTTGGCGACCTGGTAGTCAAGAGTATGACGCTGCGTGATGTAAGAAAGAGTCAAAAGAGCACTTAAACCTACCAAAAGTCGACTCCAACCGCAAGTTTGATGTTGTTCAGGGCAATGCGTATCTTCGCCTATTGTGACGCCTTGATATCCGCAAAAACGGAGGAGGGAATCCAATGAAAGAGAGATCGGGGGCTGCGGCTCTAGCCGACTTGATGCTCCGTGTTGCAAGGAATGAGGGGATACAAGTGGCGTTGTCGCGCTTTAGAGAGCAGGATGTTCCGGTCGTGCTGGGTGAGGCTGTCGATGCCCTCCAACAATTTCTTGAGAAGTACTCCCTTCCCGCCGTTCCGCCTGAGATCCCTGTCGTGGGAAAACTGCCGATTCACGCCCCGATCGGGCAGGCTGATCAGTCGCCCGCGGTCAAGCCGCCAGCTCCCGCACCGTCGGCTGTCACGCCACAGGTTGCCATTCCCCACGGGACTGTGCCCACGCCCGCTGTCCTTCATCCAACGGTTCCGCAGGCTGCTTCACTACATGGGGCCGCACCTCCGGCAACAAAGCCTTACTCAACGGTGCCACAGGCAACTGTCCCTCCTGTCGCAGGGCCTCCGACAGATGTGACTCAAGCAGGTGCACCTCCGGCGGAATCTCCGCCTGTGCCACCGATGCGGGTAGCTTGGCCGTCGGCATTCCGGCCCCCGGCCGTGCCATCAGCGGGTGTAACGCCAGAGGCCACTCCTCGTACGACGCTGCCCCGGACTGCGGAGCCAACCGAAGTGTCTCCGCCCGCGGCTGTGCCGCCCGCTGCAACACCCCCCACAGCAGTGCCACCGGCGGCAGAACCGCCCGCAGCCACGCCAACTGGGGCCATTCCCACCGGAGCTGTGCCACGCGCAACCATGCCGTCCCCAGGCGTGCCACGAGTCACTAAACCGACCCCGGCCTTGCCGCGGTTTTCTCAACCATCGGCGACTATGCCGGAAGTTCGTCGGAAACCATATCCATTTGAGGATCAGGATGCCTATCTGCACGCGGTCTCCCTCATACCACTGAGCGATTCACCGAGCCGGGAGCCGTTTGTCGTCGATGAACGCGGCATGGACCAGAGCGCGACGATGTTCGCCGTGGATCATTCGGGCCTTCGCTTTTTCCTGAGCGAACTCAATCGGGACAGATTCAGTGTCAGCAAAAACGGGTTGCTCCTTCTAAACAAGGCCGAGTCCCTGCGACTGCGATGTGTACATGAGCAGATCGTGAACCGGCTTCGCCTTGGGGGGATCGTCCTCGCAGCCGAATTTGGCACGGCTGTTCTCGGCAAAAAAGATCTCTTGCAGCGAGCTGATTTCAGACTACGCGCACTTCTCGAGTTTGTGCTCAAATTAGGCAAGACGACGACATGGCGTGTCACTGCATCCGTGCTGGACGACAGAGTGCAGCAACGCATGGGTGCCGATCCGGCGTCACTGCGATCGTCGAGGAGTAGTGCCGAACGTGGCCGGCATGTCGCCCCGGCGAAACGCATCGATGTGAAGGCGTTGGAACGCCTCTTGACGAGGGAAAAGAAAATCGCGGAATCCATGCTGGATGCCCTGTCACCGCTCGCCGAAGAGCATATGATCGAACACATGGTGAATCTCGGCAGTGGCCGATCGGAAGACTGGAAGCCGATTCTGAAAGCGGCGTTCACCCTTCCCTCCGGAATGCAGCAACGCTTTTTTCAGGCAGTGCTGGAGGTCGAAGCCGACCACGCCAACGTCGAGCCCTTGGTGCGGGTAACCGGAACGACAGAGAGTTTTTCTCTGTTAATGTAACGTAGGTTTCCATACCCCATCTCACCATTGCGGAGCCACCCATGCCAGACAAACCGCAGTCCGCTGAATTCTATCTACCATCCGCGGAGACAATCCGTCGGGCAACTGTGCGCGATTGGAACGAGCTAGCCGGGAGGGCGCAGCGTGATCTCGAGGGGTTTTGGGCGGCGGAGGCCAATGAGCTGCACTGGTTCTCACACTGGGATCGTGTGCTGGACGACCGGAACAAGCCATTTTACAAGTGGTTCGTGGGGGGAAAGACAAACATCGTGTACAATTGTCTGGACCGGTACGCACAGACGGCGCGGCGCAACAAGCTTGCGCTTATGTGGGAAGGAGAGAAGGGGGAGTTCCGGTCGTTTTCGTATTTCGCGCTGAGTCGCGAAACGTGCCGGTTCGCAAACGTTCTGCGAAGCCTCGGTGTCCAGAAAGGCGACCGGGTCACGCTGTATATGGGCCGGATCCCGGAACTGGTTATCGGCATGCTTGCGTGCGCGCGCATCGGCGCAATCCATTCCGTGGTGTACGGGGGATTCACGGTGGAGGCGCTGCATGAACGTCTGGAGGACAGTCAGTCAAAGGTACTGATCGTCGCCGACGGCGGATACCAGCGCGGGAAGATTGTTCCGCTGAAAGCCATTGCCGACGAGGCCCTGCAGCGGGCGGCAACGGTGCAGAGCGTGCTGG
>DAINBR010000271.1:0-5021 GCA_036732865.1 Bacteroidota bacterium
CGGCTCGCGGAACGGGCGCAGCACATCTACGAATCGCTCACACCTGTCCAGCAGGATGCGTACTATCAACTCGTGCTCCATCCGGTGATTGCCTGTGCCAATCTCAACGATCTGTATTTCACCGTCGGCATGAATCACCTGTATGCCGGACAAGGGCGGGCCGGCACCAATGCCCTCGCCGACCGTGCGGCGTCTCTGTTCAGCAAGGATTCTGCCATCAGCCATTACTACAACAGGATGCTCGCCGGCGGCAAGTGGAACCACATGATGGATCAGACCCACATCAGCTACACCTCATGGCAACAGCCGGAGAAGGACGTCCCGCCTCCTGTGCAGAGAATCACATTGAAACCCGGTCCGGAGATGGGCGTGGCAATCGAAGGATCCGCACGCTGGTGGCCGCAGGACACCGCCGAGGCGGTGCTGCCGGAATTTGATCCCTTCAACCAACAGTCTTTCTTCATCGAAATATTCAATCGCGGGGCACTTCCTGTGCATTATACCCTTCAATCCCCGGAACAATACCTCCAACTCAGCTCACGCAAAGGTAGTGTCCGGACGGAAGAACGAGTGACCGTGAGCGTTGACTGGCGCAAAGCTCCGGCAGGGAAGCACCGTGTGCCCATCTCGATCACGGGGCCGGACAATGTCCGCGTTGTCGTCCATGCAATCGTCAACAATCCCGCTCTGCCGGAGCGTGACATTGTCAACGCCTTTGTGGAGAACAACGGGTACCTCTCCATCGAGGCGGAGCATTACACCTCGGCAGTGAATGCACCGCAGGCTATATGGCAGCGGATACCCGACCTGGGCCGCACGCTGTCGGCGATGACTGTCACGCCAGTCACATCGGCAAGCGTGGTGCCGGGCGGTGATTCCCCCCGTCTGGAGTACCGTGTGCATCTGTTCACAGCCGGACGTCTTGCCGTACATGCATACCTCTCCCCGACACTGGATTTCCGCACCGAACCCGGGAGTGAGCGCAAGGGCTTGTGCTATGCGGTCTCATTCGATGAGCATCAACCGCAAATCGTCAATATGCATGCAAGAGATACCGTGCCTGATTGGAAATATCCTCCCGAATGGAGTCGGGCGGTGGCCAACAACGTCCACATTGTGACATCGCAACACATTGTCGAGAAGCCCGGTGATCACGTCCTGAAATTCTGGATGGTCGATCCGGGAGTTGTGTTGCAGAAGTTGGTGATCGATACCGGCGGTCTGAAGCCGAGCTACCTGGGGCCACCGGAGAGTTGCCGCCCCGGGGCAAAACGGGATGCCTCGTCACAAACGCCGAAGAGGTTTTTCAATCCAATCCTAGCCGGCTTCTATCCGGACCCGAGCCTATGCCGGGTCGGGGACGACTACTACCTGGTCACCTCGACCTTCGCCTATTTTCCCGGCATTCCGGTCTTCCAGAGCAGGGATCTTGTGAACTGGAACCTCGTCTGCCACGTGATGGATCGGGCGGAACAGCTGAACCTGGACAGACAGGGCGTCTCGCGCGGACTATTCGCCCCGTCAATCCGTTATCACAACGGCATATTCTATGTGACGTGCACACTTGTCGATATCGGAGGGAACTTCGTTGTCACGGCAACCTCTCCCCGGGGTCCATGGTCAAATCCGGTCTGGATTCCCGAGATCAACGGAATCGATCCGTCGATGTTTTTTGATGGCGATGGCAGAGCGTACATCCTCTACAATAGCATCCCGCCGGACAACAAGCCGCTCTACGACGGACACAGGACGATCCGCATGTATGAGTTTGATACCGAAAGGCTCAAGGTGATCGGTGAAGAACGGCTTCTCGTGAACGGGGGGACGGATATCGCCAAGAAACCTGTTTGGATAGAAGCCCCGCATATTTTCAAGAAGGACAGCATCTATTATCTCATTGCCGCCGAGGGGGGAACCGGGGAGCAGCACTCAGAAGTTGTGTTCCGGAGTGCGGCGGTGGACGGGCCGTACGTCCCGTATGCCGGTAATCCGATACTGACGCAGAGGCATCTCGATCCCGCGAGAGAAGCGCCGATCACGTCGACCGGCCATGCCGATTTTGTGCAGACGGAAAGTGGAGACTGGTGGGCGGTGTTCCTTGGAAGCAGGCCCTATCCTCCGGTCGAAGGGGGATACTACAATACTGGCAGAGAAACGTTTCTGGCGCCCGTGCATTGGAAGGACAATTGGCCGATCATAACCACTGGTGAGGAGAGAGTGCAATACTCGTACTCTTATCCCAACCGGCCTTTCGCCGCTCCGGCGGTTCCCTACGGCGGCAATTTCACCAGGAGAGATGACTTCAACGACGGAATGCTCAATCGCGATTGGGTTTTTCTGAGGACCCCGCACGAGGAGTGGTATGAATTCAGGTCACGGAAGGGTCTTGTCGGACTTAAGCTGCGTCCCGAGTCATGTTCAGGTGACAGGAATCCGAGCTTTCTGGGGAGACGGCAGCAACACCTACGCGGCTCGGCAAGCACTGCCTTGCTGTTTTCTCCGGATGCGGAGAACGAGAAGGCCGGGATCGTTGTCTTCCAGAACGAAACACATTTCTACTTCCTCTGCAAATCCAGAGCAGGAACCAGCTTCCAGTTGCAGCTCTACGCCTCCCTTGATACCGGCCGGTCGGCGACGCATATGCGATTGATCGCATCGCGGAAGATCACCGATAAAGAGAACACAATGGCGCTTCGTCTGAAAATCGAAGCGCGCGGCGATACATACGCTTTTCTGTATGGGTACGGAGATCGTGGGTGGCGCGTGCTGAAGGAGCGCGTTGACGCGAAATTCCTGAGCACGAAAGTCGCAGGTGGTTTCGTCGGGTGCATGTACGGACTCTACGCCACTTCTCTCGGGAAAAAGGCCAGAACATACGCGTACTATGACTGGTTTGAATATCGGGGGGATGACGACACCTTCATACTCAAGGCAGGGGACTGATTCCATGTACTCTCTCGGTTACGACATCGGCAGCTCCTCAATCAAGTGTGCGATTCTGGATTGTGCTAGTGGCACAACGGTCGCACACGGGTCCCTCCCATCGGAGGAAATGCCCATCGATGCACCCAGGCCCGGTTGGGCCGAACAGGACCCGGAACAGTGGTGGCGGTACGCCGCTGCCTTGACCCGGAACCTTGTAAAAGAGAAGGGCATCGACGCCGCCGCAATACAGTCCGTCGGCATTTCCTATCAGATGCACGGGCTCGTCCTTGTCGATCAGGAGCAGCGCGTGTTGCGGCCGTCGATCATCTGGTGTGACAGCCGCGCCGTGGAAATCGGCCGGAAGGCCTTCGACACACTCGGCAAGGACTACTGCCTGCAGCACCTCCTGAATTCGCCCGGCAATTTCACGGCGTCCAAACTCCGATGGGTGCTGGAAAACGAACCGGAGCTGTTCAGGAAGATTCACAAGGCGATGCTGCCCGGCGAATTCATTGCAATGAAACTCACCGGGGAGATAACGACAACCCTGTCAGGACTGTCCGAATGGATCTACTGGGACTTTGCAAAAAACGAGATCTCTGGTGCCCTGCTTGACCATTTTGGCAATGACAGGCGGCTGTTGCCGGACATCCGGTCCACCTTCGGCAACCAGGGTCAACTTACGAAGTCGGCCGCGGAACAGCTCGGTTTGCGACAGGGGACGGCTGTGACGTACCGCGCGGGCGATCAACCGAACAACGCCTTCTCCTTGAACGTATTGAACCCGGGAGAAGCAGCCGCAACTGCCGGGACATCAGGCGTGGTCTACGGGGTGATAGGCCGCGTGGCCTACGACGGGAAATCGCGTGTCAATCCGTTTGCCCACGTCAACCATACGTCCGGCCAACCGCGTCTGGGCGTTCTGCTCTGTATCAACGGGACCGGCATCCTGAACTCCTGGCTTCGCCGGAATGTCGCAGAAGGAATGAGCTACTCTGAGATTAACAACGCGGCGGCCGGCGTGAATATTGGCTGCGACGGGGTCACGATCCTGCCGTTCGGCAATGGCGCCGAACGTATCCTGGAAGACCGGGAAATCGGCTGCCAGATCTATGGCATCGATTTCAATCGGCATTCGCGCGTTCATCTCTACCGGGCGGCTCAAGAGGGGATCGCCTTTTCGTTCAGGTACGGCATTGACATTATGAAAGAAATGGGCTTGGCCCTCCGAGTCATCAGGGCCGGGCATTCCAACATGTTTCTCAGTCCCATCTTCCGGCAGACCCTTGCCAACATCGCCGACGCAACCATCGAGCTCTTCGACACCGACGGGGCACAGGGAGCGGCGCGTGGGGCTGCCATCGGGGCAGGGATATTCCCTTCGCCCCGGGAAGCATTTACGTCGCTCCGGAAAATCGAGGAAGTCGTGCCGGCGGCAGGGGACCGCGAAGCCACCGCCGAGGCATACGGCAGATGGCTGGCGTGCCTGCAGCGGGATTGACGGGCATTGAAAGCACGGAATGCCATGAAGTCTTTTCCACTTTGTACTGCAATATCTCTGTTGTTTCTTTGTGTTCCCTCGTCAGATGCCAAAGAGCCGCTCATCAGAGTGCAGATCATTTCCACACTCAATCACTTTCGCCCCTTCGCCAGCGCATAGCCGTTTGCGTTGATTCTCACACCCTGAATCGATAGCTTGTAAGTACTCATCGGGCACCATATGGACGGGATGAAATGAGACGATTTTTTTGTGCGTTGCTTTTCTATACAACTTCAGCATTGGGTCAGAACCTTTCACAGCCGGAGATTCTCTCGGCATTTGAGTCGGCGGGACAGGAGTTCGGCGTACCGGCCGACGTTCTCAAAGGTATTGCATTCGCAGAGACGCGCTGGGAGCACCTGGAATGGGCCGAGGGCGACACCGCAAGTTGCGTTGGGCTGCCCCGGTCCTATGGAATCATGGCCCTCAGGGATGACCGGTTCTTTGGCCGAAGCCTGCCCCTGGGCGCTGCAATGATCGGTGAGACTCCTGGCACCGTCCGCAGGGACATGGTGCAGAATATCCGCGCTGCCGCCGCATATCTTCAGGCCCTTTA
>DAINBR010000272.1:0-5005 GCA_036732865.1 Bacteroidota bacterium
GGTCCTGGCAGCGGCAGCACTCGAGACCGGCACGGTGACGCCTTCCTGGCGGGTTACCTGCGGTGGATCGTTCCGCGTGGGCAACAAGGTATTCAAGGACCTGCATGTCCATGGCAGCGTAGACATGACCGAGGCAATCCAGGTATCCTGCAACGTCTATTTCTATCAGCTCATGCTTAAGACGGGTCTTGACAACTGGTCGCGCTATGGACGGGATTTCGGCTTCGGCTTGCTGACCGGGATAGATATCGCCGAAGAGAATCCGGGTCTCCTTCCGACCACAGCCTACATGAACCGGCGCTATGGTCCGTCAGGCTGGACGCGGGGTTACTTGCCGAGCCTCGCGATCGGACAGGGAGAATTGGGGGTGACACCGTTGCAGATGGCCTGCTATGCAATGGTACTGGCGAACGCCGGAGAATTTCACCAACCACACGCAGTATGCGCATTGCTCAGCAAGGGTGCAGAAGAGCCCGACACGCTCGCGTTCCAGAACCGCCGGGTTCAGCTGGCGCCGACAACCTGGAAAGTTCTTCGTGAAGGGATGCATCGAGCCGTGCAATCTCCACGGGGTACAGGAAGCCTGGCACGCGTGAAAGGTATCGAGGCTGCGGGCAAGACAGGAACCGCACAGAATCCTCATGGTCCGGATCATGCGTGGTTCGTCGGCTTTGCCCCCTTCGACAACCCGCGCATCGCCATTGTTGTACTCGTTGAAAATGTCGGATTCGGCGGTTCGTACGCAGCTCCGATCGCGGGTCTCTGTTTTGAACGTTATCTGTACGGAAGGTTGACGCGCTATGACATTCCACAGCGCACGGCGGTGATCACAGCAAAAGAGCCGGTTCCCACGGCTCCGGTTGCAGGAAGGTAACAATGTTTGCATACATCCAGCGCCATTTTGATCTTCAGGTCGGCATATCATCGCTGCTGTTGGCCGTCGTTGGCGCGATTTCCATCTACAGTGCGACGTATGATGCACGGGCCATGGGGATTTTCGACCGGCAGGTGATCTGGCTTCTCTCCGGAACAGCTCTGGTACTCATCATTGCCTTCATTCCCCTGCGCCTGGTGCAATCGCTGTCGTGGGCGGCCTATTTCTTTACGATTTTTCTGCTGGTGAGTGTCCTGCTTTTCGGGAAGACTGTTTCGGGTTCGACAAGCTGGTTCAACATGGGGGCATTCCGCATTCAACCGTCGGAGTTTGCCAAGATCACCACGGTGCTCGCGCTGGCAAGTTACCTCTCCCGTTCCGACGTTTCTTTGCGGGCACCACGCGATTTCCTGACCGCGTGCGGCATTGTGGGAGCCCCGATCGTCCTGATACTCCTGCAGCCCGATTTCGGAACCACGGTGATCTATGCGGGTATGTTTCTCACACTTCTTTTCTGGGGCGGAGCACCCCGGTTCACGATTATTGCCCTTGTCGCGCCGGTTGCGTCGGCCGCCGCCGCCTTGTTCGGTACGACGTTCTTCCTCATTGTGATTGCGGTGTTCGGCGTCCTCATTTACGTCACAAAAGAGCACCGGCTCGTCGCCGCCGTGGCATTTTCAGTCATGGTGTTGTTCGGCATTTCCGTCCAGGTCATCTACGACGGCCTGAGACCATACCAGCAGAAACGCATTGAAACATTCCTGAATCCGAATGCCGACCCGCTGGGAGCGGGCTACAACAGTCTGCAATCGAAAGTGGCCATCGGCTCCGGAGGGCTGTTTGGAAAAGGATACCTTCGGGGTTCGCAAACACAATTGAACTTCATCCCCGAGCAGTGGACCGATTTCATCTTCTGTGTGCCGGGAGAGGAATTCGGGTTTGTGGGTGCCGGGTTCGTACTTGCGCTCTTTGCCTTATTACTGGTGCGGGGGGTCACCCTCGCGTCCATTGTGAAGAGCAGATATGCCAGCTTTGTTGCTATCGGCTTGACCGCCCTTATCGCTACCCATGTCTTTCTTAACATCGGGATGGCGCTGGGTATGCTTCCCGTGATCGGCGTTCCGCTCCCCTTCCTGAGCTATGGCGGTTCGTTCCTGATCTCCAGCACCATCATGATTGGTATTCTCATGAACCTCTATACCAACCGAAAAGAGTACTAATGAAGAAACGCGCCGCCGGCAAACGCCGGCATCCACTCGAAGTGCCTGCCGATCGCCTTCGCTGGCACTGCGTCCCGTCATCGCTGGGCATTGCACACATCGAAGAAGTCACCCCGCTGAAGGAAATCATCGGACAGGATCGTGCCCTGCGGGCGTTGCATATCGGGCTGGAGATGAAGCATGTCGGGTACAATGTCTTTGTCACCGGCAGCAGCGGCACCGGCCGCACCACTTCCATCAAACAGCTCCTTCACGGCCTGGCCGAACAACCGGCGTCACTGACGGACAAATGTTACGTGCACAACTTCCGTGATCCGGATTCTCCGTTGATGATCACGCTGCCGGCAGGACAGGGCACGGCGTTCAAGAAAGACATGGCCGCGTTCCTCTCAGAGATGATGAAGGCCATCCCGGCCGTCTTCGACAGCCGCCGGTATGCAGACCAGCGCAAAGACACTCTCGGGCATTTTCAGGACCGGCAGCGCAGTGTGCTTCGCGAGTTTGAAAAACGCGTCCGGGAGAAGGGGTTCGAAGTTATCCAGGTTCAGGGTGGCACCGGCAGCCGGCCCGAAATCGCCCCTCTCATTGACGGCAACCCCGCCAGCATGGAGCAAATGCATGCCCGGATACAGACCGGTGAGAATACCGAAGAGAACTTCAAGGCCATGGCCGAGGAACACATACTCCTCGAAAAGCAGATGGACCTGGTGATGCGTGAAATGCGGAACATCGAACGCAAGGCAAAACGCTCGCTGGACGAACTGAACCACAAGATTGTCGTCCCGGTCGTCGAGGAATTGCTCGAGGACGTTCGGCAGCGCTATGAGAGTCCGCGCATCACCACATTCCTGGGTGATGTTGAACGGAGCATCATCGAGAACGTTGCGCGATTTCACACCCATGAAGAACCGCAACAGGCACTCATGTCGCTCGGCGCCGGCAAGGATGAGGATGAGTTCCTGGAATATCAGGTCAATGTGATTGTCGACAACAGCAATGTCAAAGGCGTCCCCGTAGTCATTGAAACCAACCCGCGCTACAAGAACCTTTTCGGCACCATCGAACGTGTTGTGGATCGCAACGGGATATGGCGGAGCGACTTCAGCCGCGTCAAGGCGGGCTCGATGTTGAAAGCCGACGGTGGTGTGCTGGTCCTGAACGCAACGGATGCACTCAGTGAGCCCGGAGTGTACACGACACTCAAACGCGTGCTGCGCAACCGGCAGATTGAGATCCAGTCGCTGGAACAGGGTTTTTTCGGCGCAAGCTCCGCGTTGAAGCCCGAGCCGATCGATCTCAACGTCAAAGTCATCATGATCGGCGATGCTTCGGTGTACCACCTGCTCTTCGCGCTGGATGATGATTTCAAGAAGATATTCAAGATTCGCGCCGACTTTGACTCAGAGATGGCCAACGACGGGAAATCCATCTCCAGCTATCTCTCGTTCATCAAGACTCTCTGCGAACGCGAGGAGCTGTTGCCGTTTGAAGTGAGTGCGGCGGCAGAGGTGATCGAATACGGCGCGCGGCTTGCCGGTCAACAAAATAAGCTCTCCACGCGCTTCAGCGCCCTTGCGGACATCCTCCGGGAGGCGAGCTACTGGGCCTCGGGGGAAAAGGCCGAGCGTGTCACCGCAGCACATGTACGCAAAGCCATTGACGAACGGATAGAGCGTTTGCGTCTCCTGGAAGACAAGATCCAGGAAATGATCCTGGACGGGTCCATCCTTATCGATTCCAGCGGAGAAGTGGTCGGGCAGGTCAACGGCCTATCGGTTTATTCCTTCGGAGAGACCGAATTCGGGCGCCCGACCCGCATCACCGCAAAGACCGCGATGGGACGGGGAGGCATCATCAACATCGAACGGGAAGCCGCAATGAGCGGCCCGACTCACAACAAGGGTGTGTTGATCCTGAGCGGCTACCTCCTCTCCCAGTATGCACAGGACAAACCCCTGGTCCTCAGCGCGAGCATCGCATTCGAACAATCGTACACCGGGGTCGACGGCGACAGCGCATCATCCACAGAGATCTATGCAATCCTCTCGAGCCTCGCAAACCTTCCGCTGCGGCAGGACATTGCGGTGACCGGTTCCGTCAACCAACACGGTAAGATCCAGCCGATCGGCGGGGTGAACCAGAAGGTGGAGGGGTTCTATGATGTCTGCCATGCACGCGGCCTCACGGGTCAACAGGGCGTGCTCATCCCCGCGCAGAACGTCAAGGATCTCATGCTGCGTCACGACGTGGTCGACGCCATCCGCGCCGGGAAATTCCACCTCTATGCCATCGACAGCATCGATCAGGGAATTGAGATCCTGACCGGCAAGAAGGCCGGTACCCGGAGTGCTTCGGGGAAGTTCACCCCGGGCAGCGTACACGCAAAGGTGGACGCTGTGCTGAAACGGTTCGCACGCACCAACAAATCCTTTGAAGCATGACGCCAGAAGAATTCCGCGCGCGCGCGCATGAACTCGTTGATTGGATGGCGGACTATCTGGAAGGAGTCGAACAATATCCGGTAAAATCTTCGGCTGCGCCGCGCGACATCATCCGCAAACTCCCCGCAACGCCCCCCGACGCGGGAGAACCCTTTGACAATATCTTCCGCGATTTCCGCGAGATCGTGCTCCCGGGAATGACACACTGGCAGCATCCCTCGTTCTTTGCGTATTTCCCCGCCAACAGCAGTCCGCCGTCCGTCCTGGCGGAAATGCTGACCGCAACACTGGGCGCGCAATGCATGAGCTGGGCGACTTCACCGGCAGCCACAGAACTTGAAGAACGCATGATGGAGTGGTTGCGCGGGATGATCGGACTGCCGGAGGCGTTCACCGGGGTGATTCAGGATACCGCGTCCACGGCTACCTTGACCGCGATCCTGTCAGCGCGGGAACGGCATACCGGCTTT
>DAINBR010000273.1:0-4965 GCA_036732865.1 Bacteroidota bacterium
CATTTCAAGCTTCCTATGATGTTCGCGCCGGTCCATGTCGGCACGCCTTCCAGGAAGTAACGGAAGTCATCATGATAGCTGGTATTTTTCCAGCCGAAGAGTTTGCCCCTGTCCTCGAGCAAAAATGTGGCGTTCAACTTCATCTCGGGCGTGAGATTGTAGTTTGCCTTCATTGATGCATTGAGTTTTCGCGTGTGCTCGTTGGGGAGCAAACCATGTGAATCTGACCATCGCCCCGTAAGAAAGAGACCGAAATCCTCCGTTATCGAACCTCCGGTAGACAGGTCAAGAAGGAGATCCCCGGGGTTGTCATTGTAGGTGTATTTGTCCTTGAAGTAGGTGAACCGAGCGGCCTTGTCCTTGTTCGCCTGGACGGTGCTCGCGGCTAAACCGTCCCGGATCCGGAAATATATACTGTCGTCCGCATACGCATTCGGTCCAAGATTCTTGTAGCCTTCCAGCCCCATGCGTCCGTCAACGCGCAAGGTCCAGTCTCCCCGGCCTTCTTTCAAATTGTAGGAGATGATTCCTGCGCTTGCGCTACTGTAGTCGGACCCGACACCGCCGGTTAGGACGTTCGCCTCCTCGACGGATGACTTGCTCAGGTCGACCAACGACGAAGTTTGGGCTTCCTTGTTCCGAACGACGGCATTGTACAGCCCGTAGGCTGTTGATCCGCCTGCGACATCAGCGTACCACAAGGCAAACTGGTCCGTAACGTCGATTCCGTCGATCAATGTTTTGGTTTCAAACACCCTGCCGCCGCGAACATATCCTTTGTAGGTACTGGCAGAGGTAGCGACCAGTGACTGGACATCTCCGCCGGGAAGAGACCTGAAATCATCGCTGGAGAGTCTTGTGCGAGAGCTCGTCTGGCTCTTGTCGACCACCGGCCGTTCGGCCTGGATCACGACTTCCGCGAGTCCGACTGCCTCATCTTGCAGCTGGAAGTTCAGGGTAAGGCTCTGGTCTGAACCGACCAGAACCCCCGCCATGACTTGCGGCGTGAAGCCGACGGAGGCGGCACGCACCCGGTATGTTCCCGGGGGGATGTTGAGCACAATATAATTGCCATTGACGTCGGCGGATCCTCCCATCGTTGTCCCTTCCAGGATAACGTTAGCCCCCGCCACAGCCGAACCGTCAGGGCCCTTAACCGTGCCGGAAATCTTACCGTTCCCGGCGACCGCAAGACTTGCTGACAGGAACGCTGCCAGCAAGACAACGGCAAAGAGCGTGTACCATGGTTGCCTCATATCGTTCCTCCTTAAGAATATTGTACTGTGTTGTGAATCCGAACTAGTTCCCCCACGGCAACATGACCCTGCACAAAACGGGGCATCTCCCTCGCGGTAGACGGTTGCACTGCGTGTCCGTTCACCACGAAATGCTGATTGCCTCAAGAGGACATCGTCTGATTTACTGTGATTGCAGAAAGGCATGTGCTCAAGAAAGCCCATTGCAGCGTGAAACGGCATCTGGTTAAGCCAGAACAACTGTTACAATCAGGAGGCATCTGAGAAGAAAATTTCGGTACCCCAAACATCTCATTGTGTTTCTCCCTGAGTGATTACAGATTGGTGACTGGTAGGCAGGCAGTATAGTGGATGAACTTGACCCTCCTTTCGGGGTGTGCATCGCCCGAGTCGCTACATGTAGGGAAGGAACTAGAGAACACAGGATGCTACGAGCAAGATGTTCTACAAGATGAACCGCGGAGTCTCAACTGCGTTTCCGGCCTGGGGTCTAGACTGTCGTACGTTCGATAGTTCACCTGTAAAACGGTGTTTTACGATATATATATTACAAAGGTATCTCGGTATTGTCAAGAGAATCCCAAAAAAAAAGAACCGGAAAGCACCGCTACCGGGCCCGACATCTTGATATTGTCATCGGTTTCCCACATACTGGTTAGACTTTGACACTCCATGACTGACCGCCGTGAATTTCTGAAACAAACCGCAGGCGCGAGCGCTGCCCTCGGAATCATGCCATCCATCGCCACGCCGGACACTGTACCGCTGCCGGATACTCCGCCCGACATGGCACCACTCCAGCTACCCCCGCCAGACCAACGTCTCGACCTTGCTCCCGCCTCCTGGATCTGGTATCCCTCGACCCGGACATTGCCCAATACCGTTGTCCTCTTCCGACGCAACATACGACTTTCGGCTCCCTTACGCAAGGCCAATGGATGGGTCGCTGCAGACAGCCGTTATCTGCTCGTCGTCAACGGATACCGCGTCCAGTGGGGGCCTGCCCCCGCGGACCCGCGACGACTGGAAGTCGACCCCCTCGATCTCAGTGAGCTGCTCACGCAGGGCGAAAACGTCATCGCCGCAACCGTCCTGTCGTACGGCCATGGCGACGGCACGCATCCAATCGGAAAGCCCGGGTTTATCTGCACTCTCTCTATAGAGTGTGTGGACGGATCGACTGTGGAACTGACCACCGATTCGCAATGGCATTGCCATCTGGCGACCAGCTGGCCCCCGGGACAGTACAAGCGCTGGTATGTCCGCTCGTTGCAGGAAGAGTTCGACGCGCGTCTTTACCCCTATGGCTGGGACAGCCCGGGATACCTGCCCGGTAGCGCGTGGGTCGCCGCCATGCCCCTCTCTTGCCCCGCGTCTCTGCCGCCGATCTGTTCCCGTTATCCCGACTACCTCATGGATGTCATCGCTGACCGGAACGTGTGCTGTCTGCTGCCACGGTCGATTCCTCTGCTGCGCGAAATCGCCGTTCCGGCCCTGCGTCTCCGGGAGTCCTTTTCTATTATATGGAATCGCCCGCCGGAAGAATACTTCTCCATGGCGCCGGCCGATGCGTACGAGCAGATTCCGTTCTCCGGTGCCAATGAGAATCCTCACGGAGCGTGGCAATTCCAGCTTGCTCGTGACCGGGGAATCGCATTGACATTCGAGTTCTCCGAGCAGATAGTCGGGTTCCCGGAATTCACCATCAGCGCCCCCCCGGGAACCGTCGTTGAACTCCTCGTGCATGAGGCACACTCACCCGGCGGACCCGCCCTCCTGAACACCCACTTTCACGCGTGGGCGAGATTTATCTGTCGCGAGGGCGAGAACCACTTCCGGTGCTTCGACTTTGAAAGCCTCCGCTGGCTGCAACTGCATTTCCATGGAGCGGAAGGCACCATCATCGTCTCGCAGGTCGGCGTCCTCCGCCGGCTTTATCCGTGGTCCCATCGCCCGGAGATTGCTGTTTCTGAACCACCGTTGCAGCGACTCATGGATTCATGTGTCAACACGCTGTGCAACTCCGCCCAGGAGACATTCGTCGACGGCATGGGACGCGAGCGGCAGCAGTACAGCGGCGACGGTAGCCATCAAATGCATGGCGCCTACCTCGCACTCGGAGAGACCCGCCTTCCCGCCCGGTTCATCAGCACATTCTCACAGGGATTGATGACAGACGGTTTCTTCTTCGATTGTTGGCCTGCCTACGATCGTCTTGCCCGTGTGATGGAGCGGCAGCTCGACCTGACCATCTGGGGACCGTTGCTGGATCATTCCGTGGGATTCGGGTTCGATTGCTACCATCACTATCTCTACTCGGGGGACCTCTCCCAGGTGTCAGACGCCGTCGTCAGATTGCAGAGGTTTGTTGCCTACCTTCACAGGATCGCAGGTGCCGACGGTCTGCTGCCTGTTCTGAATCTGGGCCTCCCTAATGTCTGGATCGATCATTACGCTTACAAGCAGCAGCGGCACAAGCAGTGCGCGTTCAATCTCTATGCCGCAGCCATGCTCAGGCATGCATTTGCTCCTTTGGCTTTCGCCACCGGCCATGCCGCGTGGGGAACGTTCGCCCGAAACTTCGCTGGGAGGATCGTCGAAGCCACGCAAGCATCGTTCTGGAGCAAGAACGAGCGCCTCTTTGTGAACAACCTCCCATGGCGAGAGGAAGAGGGCGAGACACGCATGTGCGACCGATCACTCGCAACTGCGGTCCTCTTCGGACTCTGTCCGGACGACGACACTGCGGCCTCGCTCGATGCCCTTGCCAGCTGTCCGCCCACGATGGGCCTCTCGTATCCAGCCAATGCCGGCTGGCGGTATTGGGCACTTGCCGAGGGGGACCTCACCGATGTCATTTTGAAGGATTTCAGGACTCGATGGGCGGTGATGGATTCCGTAGTGTTGAACAATACAGTCGCAGAGACCTGGGCAGCGCAGCCCGACTCGGGCGATCTCTGGAGCCACTGCGCGATTGTGCCGCTCTATGTTACATTCATGAGTCTCGCCGGCATCAGGCCCACGGCGCCCGGGTTTGCACAGTGCACAATCACTCCCCGGCCGGGAACATTGGATACACTGGAACTCACCGCACACACTGCCCGCGGAGACATCGTTTTTCGATCGCGCGGCCAAAAAGGGGATCGTGAGCTGCGGCTGCGTGTTCCGAACGGGATGGAAGCGGAACTGAAGCTCGACAGCAGAGAAACCGTTGCACTCACTCCAATGCCTGGAAGGAAGGAAGCGCGCTACTCGCACTTCGATCTTCCGGCGGGGAGGGAGACCGTGCTGGGGCTGAAGTTCACGTAGGGTCAGCAGGAATTCCGCATACCGCGAGTGCAGCAATGGAGCATTCAGCAACAGGAGAATTCACATGATCGTTGCCGATCTCAAGGGCATCGCAGGACGCCGGTATCCCGCCCGGAGGAGAACGCAGAACCTCGTCGGCGGCGCTTCACCGATTCAAGCGGCCAACTTTGCCATGGGACATGTCACGTTGGACCCTGGTGGCGGTCAGGTTCCATGGCACAACCAGGAACAGGAAGAAGTCTACTTTGTCATCGAGGGGACAGGGGAAATGTGCCTGGGCAATGAACAGTGCACGCTGAGCACGGGACAGGCAGTCTACATCCCGTCACGGGAGTTCCATCAGATCACGAACATCGGCAACACACCGCTTCGCATGCTGTACTGCTACGCCCCCGCCGGT
>DAINBR010000274.1:0-4916 GCA_036732865.1 Bacteroidota bacterium
CAGGGAGTTGCCTCGGGTGGAACGGCTCCGTCGGAGGCATGGTCGCCACGTGCAAACCTGCGGATGAAGAATATCTACATCAGCGCGCTGGACGAGTTGGGAGGGAATCACGAGCGCATCATCCGTATTCGGGAAAACAATGTCCGCATTATTTTCGATTCCTGCCATCTTGATATTGCCTCGCAAGCCGGATTTCGCTGTGATGGTGTCAATGTGAAAATCTACTTCACCAACTCCATGATCAGCAACATCGGGACCGGCGCGAGCCCTGACAACGGCCGGGGAATTGATGACCGTGGGGTTGACATCGACACCCTCGTGCTGGAAAATAGCACCTTCTACAACCTCACGAGCCGGGTCATCCGTGACGGTGGGGGATTCATCAACTATTGCCGGGTGAATCACTGCACCTTGTACAATATCGGCCAGTATGGTAGCACGGTCGGAGCGGCACATCATGTCGTGTTCACTAACAACATTCTGGCGAATGCAGGATACTACGGAATTTCTCCGTTGGTGAGCCGCCAGATTTTCGAGACCGAACCCGGACCGGCGCCGAAAACCTCTACGTTCACAATTCAGAACAACAACTTCTATCTCGACTCTCTGATCATCAAAGCGTATCCGGACAGCGCCGATCCACTGCCGCTCTTTGACTCGACGACACAGGCCATTATTACCAACGGTGGAACCATGGCGACGATTTACAGTGAGCAGATCGTTTTCCAAAATGCCCCGGACCCTCCCGTGAATGTCGTTCAGGATTTCTACACCAATGGAACCGTTGAACCCAATCCGATGCTTGACACTACTGGAGGCCCGTTCAATTTCCAGTACGCCTCTTCGCAACTTGCCTATGCCCGGGGCGCGGACGGGAAACCCCTTGGAGATCTGAAGTGGCACGGCATCCCGCTCACTTCAGTCGAAGCAGTCATCGAAGGGAACCCGATGACGTATGCCCTCGCCCAGAACTATCCCAACCCGTTCAATCCCGGGACGCAGATACAGTTCAGCATCACGAAGGCCGACGATGTGAGACTCGTCGTGTATGACCTCCTTGGCAGGGAAATCCGCACACTGGTCAATGAATTCCTTGCCCCGGGGACCTATACGGCCCGCTTTGATGCAACCGGGCTCGCATCGGGGAGTTACTTCTACGTTATCTCCGCCGGAGGCGTGCGGCTGAGCCGGACCATGATGTTGATGAAATAGATCTCGACGTGACAGATCGAAGAAGGTTTTTGAAAATCGCAGCCGGTACCGGAGCCCTCGCCGCGGTACCGGCTGCATTCGCCAATCCCTCATGTCGCCTGGACTCGGGTGCGTTTGCGCGTGCGGCGAGTCGACCTGTTCTGCGTCGCGAACTGTTCGATCTCCCTGTAAAGATCGAGAGTATCGAGCTTCTGCGGAATGGAAACGTCTACTTCGTACGCACGCGGACTGGCGATGGCGCGGAGGGGATCGCCGCAGCACACAGTCTGAAGATGGCATCCTTCTATCCCATCTTTCTCCGCAACATCGCACCAGGCTTCCTCGGAGAGGATGCACGTAATCTCGAGAGGCTGATCGCTTCGGTGTACGTCCGCGAGAGTAACTACAAGATGCAGGGCCAGGCATTCTGGGTATGTCTTGCTTCTCTGGAGTTCAGTTTGCTCGACCTCCTCGGGAACATCGCCCGGAAGCCCGTCGGCGGCCTGTTCGGCGACATCGTGCGGACATCCGTTGCCGTATACCAGGCGAGCAACCGCAGGGGGAATTCCCCCGAGGACGAAGTCGATCGGCTCGCTCGCGCAGTCGGAGAGACCGGCGTAAAAGCGGTAAAGGTCAGGCTCGGTGGTCGCATGAGCAACAATGCGGATTCCCTGCCGGGGAGAACGGAGGCCTTGATCCCTCTGGCGCGAAAGGTCCTGGGTGACACTGTGACACTCTATGGCGACGCGAATGGCTCCTACGATGTGCCTCACGCCATCCGCATCGGAAAACTCATGGAGGAACACGGGTACGCCTTCTTCGAGGAACCATGTCCGTTCGACCACTACGATGAGACCAGAGAGGTTGCAGAAGACCTTGAGATTCCTATCGCCGGCGGTGAATGTGAAGCCAGCCTGCGTCAGTTCCAGTGGATGCTCGAACACGATGTTCTCCAGGTTGTACAGCCTGACCTTTTCTACTTCGGCGGATTCATTCGCTCCATTCGCGTTGCGCGCATGGCCGCGGTGGTTCACAAACCCTGCACAATACACATTTCCGGCGGGGATCTGGGGTATCTTTCCATGCTCCATTTTGCCTCCTGCGTCCCCGATATCGGACCGTTTCAGGAATTCAAACGAGAAACGAAGATTCCATTGACAGAATCAGGCTCTCTGATGAGCACCGATGGAATCGTGAGAATCCCGTCCGGTCCCGGGCTCGGTGTCACTATTGATCCACTGTACCTTAGTCAATCTCACATCGTTCGACTCTGACATCGGTGCGAGACACGAATACGTGCAAAGGACGACGCCATCATGCTTGATCACAGTCAGCAACGCAGGAAGTTCCTTCGCCTCGCGCTCCTTGGCGCCGGTGGCGCGCCCCTGATTGCGGGAGGAATCCAACGGGCAGATGATAGTAACGAACAGACCCACATTCCGTCGCTGACCCGACACGCTGGACAAGCACGTATCACCGAAGTGCATGCATTCGCAGTACGCAGGGCGACGTACGTGAAAGTGGTTGCCGACGACGGCACGTCTGGATGGGGCGAAGCAGGCCACAGCGGCGGTGTGCTTGTCGCACAACTCGTCAATCGAGAACTCAATCCCCTTCTCACGGGGAAGGATGTGTTCGATGGCGACCCCCATTGGTCTCGGATGTATTTCCAGATGGATGAGTTGGGTCCTTCCGGACTTGCAGCGCAGGCGATTGCGGGCGTCGACTGCGCCTTGTGGGATCTCCGGGGTAAATTGCTCGGACTTCCCGTCTGGAAGCTCCTCGGAGGAACTTATAGAAATCAGATCCCTCTCTATGGGTCGTTCTCACGAGCGAAGAACGATTCGGAGTATCTCACGCCAACGGAATGCGCACGTCAGGCTGCGACCCTGGTGCAAGAAGGATTCGGAGCGATAAAGGTCCGGTTGGGAATTCGGGAGGAGAACGTCGATCCCGTTCCCGATCCCGCCGTCCCCGTGGTACGCGAAATCCGGAGTGCTATTGGCCATGCGATTGAACTCTATGTCGATGTCAACAATGGTTACACCGCAAGCCGAGCCATCACCATCGGTCGGATACTTGCCGAAGAGCATGGTGTAGCACTGCTGGAAGAACCGGTTGCAGCCTATCAGTACGCCGGTCTGGCTTCCGTGGCAGGATCACTCGACATCCCCGTGTCAGCCGGCGAACACGAATATACGAAGTGGCAGTTTCGTGACCTGATTCTACAGGGGCACATTGACGTACTCAATCCAGATTGCAGCAAACTCGCAGGATTGACCGAGGCAATGAAAGTGTCGGCCCTGGCAGAGGTATTCGATCTGCCCATCTCGGTCCACAATGCGCGCCCGACCCTTCTCACCGCTGCGCATCTGCACTACCTTGCAGCTTCGAGGATGGCAAGCCGCACTCAGGAGCATCCTGGTGCCAAAAGACTTGTTGAGCTTTGGCAGTTCTTTGAAAACACGATTGAAATTTCGAAGGGGATGGCGACAGTCCCCAATACGCCCGGCCTCGGACTCATACCCATCGAAGCGGCCATCCGAAAGGCGGAACTGTCTTGAGCAGAGTCCCCACATCGAGTCCTGTAGATCAGCGGTCTACCCGAAAACAACTGCAATGCCTTGTGCGCTATATCAAAAAGAATCATGTCGGGGCTTTCTGCTTCCTTCTCCTGTGCTTAGCGACAGTCACCCTCCAGGAGCTGGATGCGCAGTCGAAGACGATCCTCCGATATCGAGACTCCAAGGGCAGTGAGGGTTACGGACTTCTGCACGGCGAATCGGTGAGGGGTCTCCGGGGAAATCTTAATGACTTCATGAGAGGTGTGTTCGAATTATCTGGGACAACGCTGCGCCTGCACAATGTGAAGATCCTTCCACCTGTAAAATCCTCCAAGATCATTGCTTTTGGGTGGACCTATAGCGCTCATGCAAAGGAGGTTGGCGGAGAATTGAACCGGAAAGACCCATTGGTGTTTCTCAAGCCTCCAACCGTCATTGTTGCCCATCTGGACACGATTCGCTACCCCCTCGCGCTTTCTTCGCGCGTTGAGTTCGAGGGTGAACTGGCGATCATCATCGGCCGCGAAGCGAAGGATGTCACACCCGACCAGGTGGCTGATTACATCCTGGGCTATACCTGCTTCAACGATGTTACCGCGAGGGATCTGACAGAGAAGGATCCTGAATTCACGCGTGGAAAAGGTTTTGACTCCTTTGGTCCGCTAGGACCATGGATTGTCACAGGTATCGGTGCGGATGATCTAAGGATTGTCACGCGGCTGAATGGCCAGGTGAAACAAGATGCTCGCACCTCAGAAATGATTTACGATATTCCATTTCTCGTCAGTTACATCTCCAGGGTCATGACACTCCATCCCGGAGATATCATCGCGACCGGCACGCCGGGTGGGAGTGCACCGATGAAACCGGGAGATGTTGTTGAGGTGGAAATCGAAAGGATTGGCGTGCTCACGAATCCGGTGAGGTAGCCTGCATTGGTATCTTGTGAATACAGGACGGAGAGTTGAGCTGATCACATTCATTAAATGGCACCAGCGCGCGCAGTTCTGGAAGCAGGTGTTTGCCGCATGAATTTCGGGACGATAGATTGGGTGCTGACGATCGTGTATCTCGTCGGGACCGTGACGGCCGGGATCTGGGCCAAGCGATATGTCGAAAACCTTGCCGGCTATATGGTCGCCGGCAGGAGAGTGAGAGTGT
>DAINBR010000275.1:0-4912 GCA_036732865.1 Bacteroidota bacterium
ATGAGCCGGTACTCCCCCAGCTCCTGGGCGCATTGTGCGATGAGGAAGAACCATGGTCCGTCCGGTGATCCATGCATGTGCGTCGTCTGCAACATCCGGTAGATCTCGCGCTTGTCACGCGGAAGCATGGTGAAATCCCGTTCCGTGGTCGGAGCGAGCGCTTCGATTACATACTCCAGCGGGTATCGATAGACGCGGTAGAGCAAATCAAAGATGAGTGCAGAGACTTCGGTATCGGTAAGGAAAAGCGGAAAGATATTGCGTTGCCCCAGATACTCACAGAGTGAGGAATAATTTGCGAAGTCACCATTGTGGACGAGGGCCTCATGAAGGCCCACAAAGGGGTGGGCTCCGCCCGGATGCCAGACTCTGCCTTTGGTGGGATAGCGGTGATGGCCGATCCACACGTGGGCGTGGATGTCTTCAAGCCTGTAATACCGGACCACGTCATCGCCGTATCCAACCATCTTGAGTACCATCATGTTTTTGCCGTGCGAGAGCACAAATGCCTTCTTGTCGCCGGCGGAAGCATAATATGCACGGTTCAACAGATAGCTGTTCTGATAAACGATCTCATCCTCGACCGCACGTCCGGCCAGGGGCATTCCGCTCCCGGCAGGGATTTCTTGCTGCTTCAGAAAGTCCCGGATGACATCCTCTTTGACTCTCACGAAATACTGATGCACTTCAGGTGGTCGTACCTCAAGGCTTGGAATGATCCCCATGTCCTCGACGACGGGCACACACCGGGCGGCATCAACTTCGAACGTCGATTCCACATAGAGGCGTTCAACTTCAGCGCGAGCGGAGGGCTCGAGATACGCGATAGAGAGCAGGTAGTCGTTCTCCAACGTTTGCTTTGACACACCGAGTTCCGCCGCGACCAGGCCGACTGCGGCAATGCCTCCCCCTTTGTTGTTGCCGCGATTCCGCATCTGTTGCAGGGCTTGCAGCAGGTGGCGAGCAGGTATTTGTTCACTGCAGGCGATACCGATGACCCCGCAGCCGCCCTCCGCTTCCTGATTCTTCAACGTGCGGTATGCCTCCCGATCGGGGCGCAAGCCCTTGCGCGAAGCAATGAGAGCATCAATAGCTTGTGCACTCGTCATGCTCGACTCGCGATGTTGTTGCCGTACGAGAGGAGATCCGTCCTCCCCCTGAGTTGACTGATGTCGTGAAGACCGAGTTGACGCAGGATCCGGGAAAGCTGAGATGCGTACGATCGATAGAGATTTGCGATACGCATCGCGCCCCATTCCGGTTCGACCAGCTCGGTGAGCTCAGGGTCCGTCGTTGTCAGTCCATAGGGGCATCCCCGGCCGCGCTCGCAATTGGAGCACCGGGTGCAACCAAGCGCGACGAGCTCAGCGGTCCCCAGCACACAGCCGTCAGCCCCCAGAGCGATGGCTTTCGCTATATCGTAGGCAGAGCGAACGCCTCCGCTAGCCATGACGACAATCTGGTCACGGATTCCTTCCTGAGCGAGGTAGCGGTGGACTTTCGGGATCGCGAACTCGATAGGCATGGAGATGTTCTTCTTGGCAATCTCCGGAGCGGCGCCTGTCCCTCCGTAGCTTCCATCGATCTGGAGAATGTGTGCGCCTGCATAGTAACTGCCCACAGCCACCATGTCGATGTCCGTCGGCGTGGAAACCTTCACACACACTAACGCCGTGGGGTTTATGGTCCGTATCCAGTCGATGTGCTTTTTATGGTCTTCGACGGAATAGACCGAGTGAAATGGAAAAGGCGAAAACAGGCTCACCCAGGGGACACTCTCCCTCATTCTGGCTACAGCAACAGTAGTCTTATCGCCGAGAAGATGACCCCCAAGGCCCGGCTTGGCTCCCTGGGCATATTTGAACTCCACGATCGGGGCTCTCTGGATCGTCTCTTCGCGCACGCCAAACATGCCCGTAGCGACCTGCGTGATGATGTGCTCGTGATGGGGTATGAGGGAGTCCGGGTAGCCGCCCTCTCCGGTCGAAGTAAACGTGCCCCACTCGGCCGCAGCCATTGCTCTGGCCAGCATGATATGCTCGCTGATGGAGCCATACGACATCCCGCCCCCGTAAATGGGCAGGGGGATTTCGATGCGGCGATCAACCGGCCTTCGGTTCAAGGGGATCGAGGTTCTGACCGGAGTGGTATCGGGTATCCATTGCTCCTCTGGAAGGAACCGGAAGTCGAGGAGATCGAAGCCGCCGCCCGAATTGCCGATCCTGTACTCCAGACCGTTCTCCGGAAGGCGTCCGGTTTCCGCCTGGACCCACGTCGAAAGGATAAGATCGGCAGTCCACCGGTAATCACCCAGTGCAGGCATCATCCCGGTTCCAAGTTCCGGCCAGACATGGAAACCGTGGTGCAAAGCCTCGATGTGCTTTTCGGTAATCCTCTGCTCGATTGATTTTTCAGGCTTTTTCATACCCGTAGATCCCTTCGAAGGCTTCCCGTTCGAGTTCCTTCTGGAACATTGCCCTGCCCATTTCACCCTTGAGGCGTTGGACCTCTCTCAAGCCCATTGCCCCCATCACTTCGAGCAACTGATCGCGCCATGATGCCATGAGATTGTTGATGCGCTGGGTCCCCCACGCGGTCGGGAGAGGGGGAATATTCCAGCGACTCGTCGATTGGTCGACGCATTCCCCTACCATGGCAAGCTGCAGGGCGATGAGAAGCGGAGTATCGAGTGACACCGCATCAAGCCCGCAGACAATTGCTTTGGGCACGTGTTCGGCTACGATGATGCCGCCGCCTCCGATGAGCGTGACGTGAGAACGCCTGCTCACATTCACGAGGGTCTGATGCGCTCTGCGGATCAATTCGAGGACGAATTCCCCTTGGGCGTTGCGCCCATGATAGTCGGCAACAAGGTGAAACACGCGAAATCCATCCTCCACGCCCGCAAGTAGTTCCTGTTCGAATCCGGATGAAAAGCTCAGGCGAAGACACGGAACAGCACCGGGATATTTCCGGGAGAGTTTGGTACGAAGTTGACCGTCGCGGGAAGAGAGCTCGAACATAAGAGGCTCATCCGCGAGAGGCGGTAACCTTCCCGCGTCATCAGGCGATACCAGCGGGACGATATGCTTCCCGGATACTCCGACTCTGGTGATTTCTGACACCGGCAAAACGGCAAGCGTCTCCAGCTGCCGGGCCGACTCAACGAGGATTTTCACAAGGGAATCAGAGTTCAATGATGCGGGAGGAAGGTCAAAAAGCATCGGGAGCGGCAGCGAAAAACCGTGCGGCAACTGACCGGTAGGAATTCCCCGTTCATCGAATGTAAGGTAAGACGGTCTGTCTCCCACATGCACCGCTGTCGAAATGAACTCACGGCCATGGATTCCATCGCGCGTGGGGCGGACAATTTCGGACATGTCCGTCCACATTCCGTCCCACCCCTCACCCCCGAATAGTCCCCGGTACCCGGCACCTTTGACGGGTATTTTTCCCGTTTGAGTTTCGTACATGACGGCATCGACATGAGAAGGCGTGAAGTACGAGTCGCCCAGGAGTTTCCGCTCGGGATTGGGCGAGATGCGCACAAAACCGGGGAACTCGCACATGCAGCGGAGGCACCCAACGCACACTTTCGGACGCGGCGCAAAACCGCCGATTGGCCCCGAGAATACGCCATACATGCAGGGCCGACTCGTTATGATTCGTCTGTTGAATCGTGTATGAACAATTTCTTTCAGGAGGTGCTGTGCCAGTCCGACCCTCCCGACTTTGACGCGGAATCGATTCGGGTAGGGAGCAACGTCGGCGGCGGTTTCTGTTTCGATGTGATAGCGATGATATGCATGCGTAACTTCTTCCCCCGGAACCGGCGCGTCTGCTCCGGGAGGGGAAGTTCTGCTTGAGGAACTTGTTACAGGTTGAGCCTTGCTCGTCGTCATCGTCCTTTGATAACCTCGCTTAGATGTGGTGGGGATGGCTAGCCCGAGTCGTCTGCAGGCAGGACACACATCAGACCGGACAGGTACGCGCGATCCGCACAAATAACTTGGACAAGTATAATGATCCCCGGTACAGGATTCAACTGAAATTCGTATTCTTCTTTTCCAGTGAACAAGAGGGTACCTGAGGGATTGTTAGTATGGGTTGGCACTTAGTTCCGCAACAAAAGAGGTTATCATGAATACGACTCGTCTATTCTCCAGTACCTTGATCCTTAGTGCCCTAGTGTTCATGGGGTGCCGGCAAGAGGAAAAGGTTGTCCAACGGACAGCTTTGTTATCTGCGATGACGTCGATCTTATGTCAATCAAGTAGGGCACGCCCTTTGCGGGGCACGGGAACAACAGCCGAGAAAAAAAGGTTGCACAAATAGAGCACAGCCTCGTTTTCCCTGCAAAGTGGAAGTGTCCGGTGATAGCCACGTGTCACGCATGTTTGTCGTGCGGAAGGAGGAAGACATGTACGACGCCATTGTAGTAGGCGCACGTTGTGCAGGTTCACCAACGGCCATGCTTCTTGCGCGGAAGGGATACCGCGTTTTGCTGGTCGACAGGGCTGGATTCCCCAGCGATGCATTATCGACGCACTATATCCATCAACCGGGAGCCGCCACGCTTAACCGCTGGGGGATTCTCGATAGAGTCATTGAGTCCGGTTGTCCGCCCATAGAGAAACAGGTGCTTGACGTCGGTCCCTTCGCCCTGGTTGGCGCCCCGCCCCCCGCTGACGGCATTAAGGCGGGTTATGCTCCCAGGCGCAAAGTCCTGGACAAAATACTCCTCGATGCCGCCATTGAGTCCGGAGTCGAATTCCGCGAACACTTCTCGGTGGAAGAACTGCTCACCCATGGCAGGCGGGTGACGGGCATCCGGGGCCGTTCGAAGACCGGCGCCGCCGCGGAGGACAGGGCCTACTTCGTTATTGGTGCCGACGGCATTCACTCGGTAGTT
>DAINBR010000276.1:0-4891 GCA_036732865.1 Bacteroidota bacterium
CCGCCAAGCCGCAGGATCGGCCCCCAGTACCGCGCGATCAGATCCTTGAACTGGTACTCCATCCCCGTATGGAGGTCGACACTGACCGGTCCCAGATGGGCCAGAGACGCCGTCCGCCGGTTTTCAAAACGGATGTCAAAATCCATCGCAGGTGCAAAACGCCCGCCAAATGCCTCGATGAGATAGGCCGAGCCGACTTTCAGCGTCGGTGAGATGAGTTCGTTGGTCCCGGTGTCCCATGCAAGAAACGTTGTCGTCACGTCCTGGAAATTGGCGCCAAGCAGCAGGTTGTCGAGGGGTGTGTACCATACGCCGATGTCGACGCCGATGCCCGTGGCACCATGATCGCCTAATTCGCGGCGGATCAGTTTCACATTCGCGCCATACGAGAAATCCTCTGAATACGCACGGGCGTAGGACACATACATCGCCCAGTCAGCCGCATTGAAGTACATGACTCGGTTGGGATCTACCCGGCTGAATTGAGAGGGGTCGTAGGTAAGATTGCCGTTAATGTCCACGCCGGCGTTGCGCGTATCCGGAATGTCATCCACCCCCAGCCGCAGCAGGCTGACGCCAATGGTCGATTGTGAACCGAAGGGGAAGGCTACGGCACCGTAGTCGTAGTTCACCAGACTGCCGAAGCGTTCGTCATGCATTAACGTGAGCTGGGGGTAGGAAATCCGGGCGAGGCCGGCGGGATTCCAATATCCGGCGGTAACGTCATTCCCCAGCGCCACATATGCTCCACCCAATCCGAGTGCACGGCCACCAACACCGAGCGAGATAAACTCCCCTGCGTACTTTGCCACACCTGTCCCCGCTTCCGCGCATTGCGTCAGAACAAGGAGCACGACCAGCATTCCATATCTCATATCTCTCCCGCTGCTTGTCATCATGCCAGCATCCAGTGACATTATCTCAAAAACCCGCTAAAGAGTCAAGCGCCGGGAGCCGGAGGCCCAAACGCACCGAACCCGCCGCGGTTCAGGCGTTGTGCCCCCGGCTATCCCGGTACATATTCGGCGCTGAGGTGTTTCCCGCTGCACACCGTGCATCCGCATCCCGGTCCCCTCGTTCCGCGCCCTGATCCCCGGCCCGCGCTCGCCCGCAACGACCGCCGACGGAGGATACTGCACGAGGGTGCCACGGAAAACAGACTCTGGGCGAACGGGAAACACGACTTCCTCTGCGCCATCGTCGACCCAACCAGGCGGCTATTCCGCTGTCGCAACCGACCAGGCTTAGAGGCCCGCGCCGAAAAGAACGGTAACAATGCTCAACTGTAATAACACAGGGAGGGGGGATTTTTCGGGGGGGGAAACAAAAAAAAAGAAATGAAAAGTGGGGGCCGTTCAGATCGGTTCCGCACCAAGCTCTCGTTTGAGGGCTTTGATAATGGGATGTTCATCGTCGGCTCCTGCGGGGGGATGGACCGCCGACTCTCCCGACACGATCCGTTCTCCGGTAACGCGCACGTGGACGTGAAAGACCGCTTGAAATATCCCGGCAAGGACTTCACGGTTGCGCTCAACGGAAGCCACCTGGAACTCATCAACACAGCCGATGCGCAGGATGCCTTCCTGCACACCCAGGAGAGTCGTCGATCCGAGCACTGTGCCGACGGAGATCTTGGCGCGCGATACCTCGGCCACGAATTCAGTCCACCGCGATCGTACTTCGTTTTCACTCACCGCTGCGGATGGAACCGGGCGCATTGCGGGAGACACCGGAGGTGGTACCACACGTGGCGGTACGGAGACAGATGGGGGAGGCGGAACCCGCCGTACCGGTGCGACGGGAGAAGGGGATGGCTGCTGTCGCGGCCCGGTTTCCGGAGTCTCTAGCTGCCGTTCACCGGCCAGTTTTTTTTTTAGCTCGTCGAGCCCTTCGATCAGCGTGCCCAGGTCCACCGATCGCGGCATGGTCACCAGTTGAACGATGTCTGCTTCAAGCCGGAACCGGGCTTGTGCGGTGCGGGAGAGGCTCATCTCCGTCGCACTGACATGGCGCTGCGCGCGGAGCAGATCACCGATGGAAAATTGAGCTGCGACTTCCCCGTACCGTTTCCGCAGTACATCGGACGCATCAATCAGCTCCAGTTTGCCTGTCGCCTTGGCCACGAGGAGATTCCGGAAATGTTCGATCAGGCCGACCAGAAACTCACGGAGGTCGTACCCGTGGCTCATCAGGTCCTCCACGAGGGCGAGACCGCCTGCAGGGTCCTGTGTCCCCATCAGCGATGTCACGCGGAAAAAATAGTCCTCGTCGACGATATTGAGCGCTTCGAGCATTGCTGCGTGTGTCACCGTGCGGCCGCAAAGGGCAATCACCTGGTCAAACAGGCTCTGGGCGTCGCGAAGAGAGCCGTCGGCGCGCCGAGCGATCAGCAGCAACGCTTCGTCATCCACCACAAGCCCTTCTTGCTGGGCGATCCCTGCGAGGTTCCGGTGAATCTCGCCTGTTGGAATGCGCCGGAAGTCGAAGCGCTGGCAGCGGGAGAGAATCGTGGCCGGGACTTTCTGAAGCTCCGTGGTGGCAAAAATAAACAGGATGTGGGGCGGGGGTTCTTCGAGGGTTTTCAGGAGCGCGTTGAACGCCTCCTTCGTCAGCATGTGCACTTCGTCGATGATATACACTTTGTACCGGCCCTTGACCGGCGCATAGCGCACAGCCTCGCGCAGATTGCGAATGTCTTCAACGCTGCGATTCGAGGCGCCGTCAATTTCCTGCACGTCGAACGAACGCCCTTCGGTGATCTCCGTGCATATTTCGCACGCATTGTCGGGGTTCAGATCAACCGGTGAAAGGCAATTTACCGCTTTGGCCAGCAGGCGCGCCGTGGTGGTCTTACCGACACCTCGGGGTCCGCTGAATATGTACGCGTGGGCTATGCGTCCCGTCGAAAGTGCGTTTCTGAGTGTCACAATGACGTGACGTTGTCCCGCGACATCTTCGAACTTCATAGGGCGCCATTTGCGCGCCGTGACGATGAATTCGCTCATGAGGAAGTCGCTTTGTCAGGAGGTTGCTTTGCGTTTTCGTGGAGCGGCCGAGAACACATGGGGCAGGGCCTCTTCTATCCGGCTGATCGGCACAAGCGTCAACCCCTCTTTTACTCTCGCCGGTATCTCCTGAAGGTCTTTCACGTTTTCCTGCGGTATCAATACGGTGCCGATGCCGCTCCGCTGCGCGGCGAGGAGTTTCTCGTTCAGACCGCCGATGCTGAGCACTTCGCCGCGGAGCGTGATCTCGCCCGTCATGGCGACATCGGACCGGGCTGGCCTTCCGCTGATCGCGGAATACATGGCCAGCGCCATGGTAATACCGGCGGAGGGCCCGTCTTTGGGAATGGCGCCTTCCGGAAGATGAACGTGGATTTCCCTTCCTTTGAAGAAGGTTTCGGGCAGCTGCAGCTGTTTTGCATGCGACCGCAGGTAGCTCAACGCCGCCTGCGCTGATTCCTTCATTACGTCGCCAAGTTGTCCGGTCAACGTCAGTTTCTCCGCGCCGCGCATGACGCTGACATCGACATGGAGGATATCACCGCCCACGCTGGTCCATGCCAGTCCGGTCACCGAACCCACCCGGCGTTCCTCCGCCCGTTGCCTGTTACGGAACCGCGGCACCCCGAGATACTTCTCGACCAGAGCGGCATCCACGGTGAATTCACCCTTGCTTCGCTTTGACTTCTTCTGTTTCGCCGCAACAATGTCTTTTGCTACTTTGCGGCAGAGCGAGGCAATTTCCCGCTCGAGATTCCGGACGCCCGCTTCCCGCGTATATTCCGTGATCACCTTGGCGATCGCCGCATCCGTGAACACGACACTGCGGTGTTGCAGACCGTGTTCCGACAGCTGTTTCGGGATAATATGGCGGCGGGCGATCTCCATCTTGTCGTGTTGCAGGTATCCCGGCAGCTCGATGATCTCCATGCGATCCTGCAACGGCAGCGGGATAGCGTAGCGCACATTCGCCGTTGTAATGAACATGACGTGCGACAGGTCGTAGTCAACGTCAAGATAGTGATCGTTGAAGGCCACATTCTGTTCGGGGTCAAGGACCTCCAGCATTGCCGCAGAGGGATCGCCGCGGAAGTCCATGCTCATCTTGTCCACCTCATCAAGCAGCATCAGGGGATTGATGACACCGGCGCGCCGCATCGACTGCACGATTTTCCCCGGCATCGATCCAATGTACGTTCGACGGTGCCCGCGTATTTCCGCCTCATCGCGGACACCCCCGAGCGAGATCCGCACCAGCGTTCGCCCCAGCGCACGGGCAATGGACTTCGCCAGCGACGTCTTGCCGACCCCGGGAGGCCCGACAAAGCAGAGAATCTGCCCCTTCATTTCCCGCACGAGATTGAGAACGGCAATGTGCTCCAGAATCCGTTCTTTCGGCTTCTCGAGCCCGAAATGATCGTCGTTCAGGATCTTCTTGACATGTTCAACGTTGAGGTTGTCTTTGCTCCTCTTGTACCACGGAACGTTGATCATCCAGTCAAGATAGCTTCTGATCACCGTGGATTCCGGCGACATGGAAGGGGTTTTCTTGAGCTTGGCATACTCCTCCATTGCCTTCTCTTCCACGGCTTTCGGCATCCGGCACTTCTTCAGGTCCTCCTTCAACTTCACCAGCTCCGGCGAGGTCTCCTCGTCGCCGAGCTCGTCCTGCAGGATGCGGATCTGTTCCTGAATGAAAAACTTGCGCTGCGATTTGGCAATGTTGTCGTGTACCTTGGTGTCAATCTCTTTTTCAATCTTGAGAACGTCGTTCTCGGAGTTGAGGATGCGGATGAGTTCATGAAGCTGCTCACGGATGAACGTGATCTGGAGGATACGCTGTTTGACTTCGACCGACTGGAGAATGTTCGCAGCAATATAGAACA
>DAINBR010000277.1:0-4840 GCA_036732865.1 Bacteroidota bacterium
CCTCTCTATATTCATAACTAAATCAAAAAAACCCGCCGGACCGTGGGAGCCGCTGAGACTCATTCGGAAGGTGACAGGCTGGATAGATCCCTGTCCGTTCTGGGACGACGACGGCACTGCGTATCTCGTCCATGCTTGGGCAAACAGTAGGGTCGGCATCAAGAGCATCTTGGCCATCAACAAGATGGATCCGGAGGGGACGGCCGTCCTGGATGATGGCATTGTCGTCTTCGTCGGCCACGCCAACCATCCTACAATTGAAGGACCGAAGCTCTACAAGCGGAACGGCTACTACTATATATTTGCACCCGCAGGCGGAGTGAAACCGGGGTGGCAAACGGTTTTGAGATCCAGGAATATCTTCGGCCCGTATGAAGACCGGAAAGTCCTGGAGCAGGGGAGCACAAACGTCAACGGTCCGCATCAGGGCGCCTGGGTTGATACACCCGGCGGCGAGGACTGGTTCCTGCATTTTCAGGACCGCTACGCATATGGCCGGATTGTTCATCTCCAGCCAATGCGCTGGGTAGACGACTGGCCCGTGATCGGACTCGACCATGACAAGAACGGCATCGGGGAGCCGGTGAAGTCGTTCAGAAAGCCGAAAGCAGACAACCCGGGCGCGCGCGGCGAGCCGCAGGCATCCGATGAATTCGATACCCCCGTTACCGGACTGCAATGGCAATGGAACGGAAACCCAGACACCAACTGGTTTTCGCTACTCGGGGGACAGATGCGATTGAACTCGCAGCCGTTTACAGTATCAACCCGGAATCTCTGGAATGTCCCCGCTCTTCTGCTGCAAAAGATGCCTGCTCCTGCCTTCAGCGCCACGAGCCAGTTTGAGTTCCGCGCCAAGAGTCCCGGTGAGATTGCCGGACTGATCGTTTTTGGATTGGATTATTCCTACATCGGCATCCAAAAGACGAAGAAGGGATTGCGCCTACTACAGAGCGTCTGTCTGCGGGCCGACAAGGGAAGCCATGAGCAAGTCGTTGATTCGGTTGATGTCCGGGGCACGGGCGTAACATTTCGCGTCGAGGTGAAACCGGAGAACCGGGAGGAAATCATCCCTAAAGTGCTTTGCACCTTCGCCTACAGCCTGGACGGACGCGAGTTCGTACGGTTGGGGAGCGTTTTCGTTGCCAGAGAAGGGGTATGGGTGGGTGCAAAGGTGGGACTCTTCAATGCGGCTCCTGAACTCTCCGCCGCCACAGGATATGCCGGCGTGGACTGGTTCCGTGTCCGGACACTCCGCCCGACAAAGGATCATTAAGGGTTTCATGTCTGAAATGAGGAGAAGAGGGTTTCGTGACTGAGACGATCAACTACAGTCTCCTCGCTGAAACAAAGAAAGGGGAGTCCTGTATTCAGAGAGCCCTTCAAGTGATTGGGCTTCTTTGGCTGACATCCGTGATCGCTTCCAGCGGAGCTGCCTCGCCCACGTACGATTTTGTTGTGGCAAGGGACAGCAGCGGCAATTTCGTGACCATCCAGGACGCCGTGATGGCCTGCCGCGACTATGCCGAACGTGACTACACAATTTTTGTGAAAAAGGGTGTGTACAAAGAGAAGTTGGTGATCCCTTCCTGGAAACGGCGCATCACCCTGATCGGCGAGTCTGTCGACAGCACGATTGTGACATACGACGACTACTCTGGCAAGCTCGACGCCAGCGGACGGACACTGGGCACGTTCACATCGCATACGTGCCGCATTTCAGGAACTGATATCACCGTAGAGAATGTCACGTTCGTCAATTCCGCAGGGCGTGTCGGACAGGCGGTGGCGATGCACGTGGAAGGGGACCGGTGCGTTTTCCGGAACTGCCGGTTCATCGGCAACCAGGATACGCTTCTGGGTGCGGGGGAATACTGCAGGCAGTACTTTGTTGATTGCTATATCGAAGGGACAACGGATTTCATCTTCGGCCCGAGCACTGCGGTATTCGAACGTTGTTCAATCCTGTGCAAGAAAAACTCATACGTCACCGCCGCATCAACACCACGCACCCAGAAGTTTGGTTTTGTTTTTCTGGACTGTAAACTTATCGCCGACTCGGAGACTACGAAAGTCTACCTTGGCCGTCCGTGGCGGCTGTATGCATATACAGCGTTCATTCGATGCGAGCTGGGCAAGCATATCCTGCCCGAGGGATGGCACAACTGGAGCAAGCTCGAAGCCGAATCGACCGCTCGATATTTGGAGTACAAGAACTACGGTCCGGGAGCCAGTCCGTCGACCCGTGTGCCCTGGGCGCGCCAGTTGAGCAAGGAAGAAGCAGAGAAGATCACCCCACATACTGTGCTTGCAGGTTCGGATGGATGGAATCCCGTCCGGTAAACACAGTGACCCCTGCCATCTGGATCCGGAATGAAATTAAGGAGCACACCATTCGGGCCCGGGAGGAAAAGTCCTTGACAAGCCTAAAAGTTTTCAATATCTTCGGGTAACCGCAAAGTAATCGCTAAAGGACACGCTTACAGGGAGGTCTCTCAGTACTCCCGCCCTCATATAGCCACCTAAAGCACGGTCCTGGCTCTGGTCACCAGCATCCGCGACACGGATTCATCACGTCCCGTTCTTCTTCATCACTCATCCAAGAACTTCCACAGGCATTCTAGACCATGAAGCTTCGCTACGTTCTGCTGTTCTTCGTTACCTTTTTCCAGGCCTCAATCGCTCAGCCCTCTGGGGCTCAGCGGTCTAGCGCTCAGCACTCTTGCGTTCAGCACGCCAGCGCTTCGCCCTCCAGCACTCACCTAACCTCCGCGACCACTAGCGGCTGGGATCAGTTGCCTGAGATCTTAAAACGGATCGTACCACCCTCATTTCGAGGTATTGACTTCCTTGTGGGCGACTACAATGCCGTGGGAGATGGCAGCACCGACTGCACGGGGGCGTTTGCACGTGCCATCGATGCCTGCCATGAAGCCGGGGGCGGCCGGGTGGTGATACCTTCAGGCGTGTACCTCACAGGTGCCATCCACCTCAAAAGCCATGTGAATCTTCACCTGCTGAAAGGAGCCGTGCTTCGTTTCAGCACGGACCCCCGGAAATACCTCCCGCTGGTCTACACACGGTGGGAGGGCGTGGAGTGCATGAACTACTCGGCCCTCATCTACGCCTTGGAACAAGAGAATATAGCCGTCACCGGCGACGGAATTTTGGACGGGCAGGGGAGCCCGGAGAACTGGTGGTTCTGGAAGGGGAACACCGACCGTGACGGGAAGCGCGCGGGGGAGAACCAGAAATCGGCCCGGAAGAGACTCCTCGACATGGCTGACAAAAATGTGCGGGTGAGCGAACGACTCATGGGAGAAGGGGCCTATCTCCGGCCGAATTTCTTCCAGGTTTACCGGTGCAAGAATGTCCTGGTGCAGGGGGTGACATTCAAGGACTCTCCCATGTAGTTCCTTCATCCCGTGCTCTCCCGCAATGTCTCGATCGTCGGCGTGACCGTGGAGGGACTTGGGCCGAACAATGACGGCTGCGACCCTGAATCATGCACAGATGTCCTGATAGATAATTGCACGTTCAATACCGGTGACGATTGTATTGCGATCAAGTCGGGCCGGAATGCTGATGGCAGGCGTGTCAACGTGCCGACACAGAACGTGGTCATCCGCGATTGCCGCATGATCGAAGGCCATGGCGGCGTGGTGATTGGCAGCGAGATCAGCGGCGGGGTGCGCAACGTGTTTGCGGAACGGTGTACCATGGACAGTCCGCGCCTGGACCGTGCCTTGCGCATCAAGACTAACGCCTTGCGTGGAGGTGTGCTGGAGAACATCTTCATGCGCAAAGTGCAGGTCGGGCAGGTCGCCGAAGCCGTCATCAAGGTCGATTTCTATTATGAAGAGGGGGACTCCGGAGCGTTCACACCGGTTGTGCGGAATATCGATGTTCAGGACGTCACTTGTAACAAGAGCAAGTTCGGCATCTGGATCAAAGCATACGAACGTTCTCCTGCGACGAACATCTCCGTGCGCAACTGCACATTCGAAAATGTCGAAGACCCCAGTGTGTTGGAGAATGTCCAGGACTTGAGCATGATCAACGTGAAATTGACCTATGCGTCAAAGAAGAAGTGACATTCCCGCATCCTCTGTAGACGCGGACCATAACGCAAGAGCAATCAGTCCTATGTGCCAAGGAGCTCAAATGAAAAAAGGACTCTCCATGTGCGGCATCGCCCTGTGCTCCCTTGTCGTCATTGTGCTGGCCATATCTGCTGCATCAGCACAGACACCCGGGAAGATATCCGGCGTGCTCAAGGATCAGCAATCCGGAGAACCCCTGGTGGGCGCAAACGTTTCAGTCATCGGCACAAAGCTGGGTGGTACGACCGACATCGAAGGCTCGTACTTCATCCTGAACATCCCCGTGGGGCGCTATGATGTCCAGGCCTCGATGGTTGGCTACCAGCGGGTGATTGAACGGGGCACGATTGTGAACTCGGGGCGTACGACGACCGTCGATTTCCAGTTGAGGGCGACCGCAATCGAGCAGGATGCGGTCATCATACAGGCTGTGCGGCCGGATGTGGAGCGCGAGAAAACATCCACCAGTGTCATCCTCCGCTCGGATGACGTTGCCGGGCTTGCCGGCATGCGCGATGTGAACGACGTGATCGGTCTGGCGGCCGACATCACAGACGGGCACTTCCGCGGGGGCCGAGAGAACGAGGAGTACTATACTCTGCAGGGAATGGGGATCGTGAATCCCCTCGATGCCAGCGCCGCCTTCCGGCCGATCATGAGCGCCGTGGAAGAAGTGGAGGTAGTCACGAGCGGCTTCGGTGCGCAATACGGAAATGCGCAATCGGGCATAGTGAACA
>DAINBR010000278.1:0-4786 GCA_036732865.1 Bacteroidota bacterium
GTTGGCTTCATTGCCCTCTATGGAGTTGCAGTGCAGACTGGCGTCGTCATGGTGGTGTATCTGCATGAAGCACTCGACCGACGGCTTCGCGATCACCAGCTCGGCAAACGCGGGCCGATCACGCCCCAGGATATCTACGAGGCGACCATTGAGGGGTCAGTGCTCCGACTCCGTCCGAAAATCATGACCGTGGGGACCTCTCTCATCGGGCTCATCCCGATCATGTGGAGTACCGGGGCCGGAGCGGACGTCATGAAGCCACTGGCGGCACCTATGATCGGGGGTCTGCTGACTTCGGCGATTCACGTTCTCGTCGTGACCCCCGTGCTCTTTACGTATATGAAGCTCCATGCCCTCAAGAAAGGGAGGCTTGAGATCTCGAAGATGGCACACTGGATGAAAGAAGGATGAGCTCATGACTCCAGCGCTTTCCATTACCGTTTACTCAGGTCTCCACATTTAAGTAACCCACATCGGATAGAGAGGTCTGCCGTGGCGAGATACATTGCACTCGCGGGATTGCTTCTCCTCGTTTGCCATTCACTGGCGTTGTCCCAACAGGCGGAGAAGCTCTCCCTCAACGATGCTATCGAGCTTGCACTCCAACGCAATCCCGAGGTTTTGAGCGCCCGGCACGAAGTATCAGCTGCACGGGGGCGCTTCTGGCGTGGAGTCTCACCTCCTCCTGCGACACTCTCGGTGAGCTATGACTACATACCGACCGGGGCCGGCATGAAAGACTATGGCGAGCGGGCTATCGGGATCAGCCAGTCTTTTGATTTCCCGACCACGATCGGACTTCGCGCATCAACTCTCTCAAATGAGACGGATGCAACAGAGGCGGACGCCCGTTCAATCGCCCTGGGCGTCACGATGCGGGTGAAGGAGGCATACTTCGGCGTCCTGGCCCGGCAGCAGAAGCTGAAGCTCGCTGAAGAAAATCTCACCATCGCCGGCGACTTCCTCCGGAAGGCAGACATACGGATGAATGTCGGAGAAGGGACCCACCTGGAGTCATTGACGGCGAAGGTTCAGGAAACTCAAGCCCGCAATGCGGTCGAGGTTGCCAGAAACGAACTCCGGCTGGCCGTCAGCGAACTCCACTTCTTGCTCGGACGGGCGGAGGAACAGCCGGCCGGGGAGATCACTCTTACCGACAGTCTCGCATACCTGCCATACACTGTCCCCATTGAGTTGTTGATTGAACGAGCGCGGCTCTCGAACTCTCAATTGGAGGCCGCTTCGTTCAGGCTGAGCGCTGCCTCGGTTAATCGCACGATCGCCTGGTCCAGCATACTCCCGAGTTTCAGCGTGTCATATTCCCGTCAGGTCCAGGCAGGGAATACCAGTCTCTATGGCGTCTCCCTGGGGATCTCGGTGCCGATCTGGTTCCTGTTTGACCAGCGTGGGCAAGTGCAGGAAGCATCGGCGACATATGCCAGGATGGAATCTGAGCTCGCAATGCTAAGAAACTCTATAAACATGGATGTAAAGAATGCTTTCCTGGAGTTAAAGAACGACGAACGTCAGGTGCAGCTCTTTCAATCGGCTCTGCTGCCGCAGGCTGAAGAAGTGTACCGGGGAGCCGTTACAAGCTATGAGGCCGGCGAAATCAGTTATATAGAGTACCTTCAGGCTCGACAGACCCTGATTTCAGCCCGGAGCACATACATCGACGCGCTGTACAACTACAATACCGCAATTGCGCGACTCGATAGAACGGTCGGCAGGACAAAGGGGGAATAACCATCGCGCAGGGCCAAAGTGGGAAAACTCCCTTTTAGGATCAAGATGCGAAGACTCCCACACAGGGCAAAAGTGAGAGAACTTCCCCCAGGTTCACTGTGGGTTGACGATAACACATAGAGTCATTTCGAGAGGTTGAATAACATGAAGCGTCATTCAAGGAGTCTGGCGGCGCTCTGGGCCGCGACTGGTATTCTGCTGTCCGGATGTGGCGGCAGTGAGCAGGATAAAGCTACCGACTCGGCCGGAGAACGCAATGCCGGGACGCAGGTTCTGACGCTGAGCGCGGCGTCGATCAAAGATATCGGATTGACGTTGTTTGTTGCAGAGGTTGCGCCGCTGGCCGGACATATGACGGTAGCAGCTACACTAATCCCGAATCAAGACTTTGAGGCGCAGGTCGGTTCGCTCGTCCAGGGACGCGTACGGAAGGTATTCGTACATGTTGGCGATGATGTAAAAGAAGGTCAGGAGCTCATGCACATAGAAGGTCTTGAAGTCGGCCAGATCAAGTCGAACTTTATCAAGGCAAAGGCCCATCTGAAATTTGCCGAGGCTGCCTATCAGCGCCAGAAAACACTCGTCGAGCAGAAGGTCGGATCGCAGAAGGCGTTCCTCGAAGCTCAGGCGGAATATGACAAGGCGTCGGCGGAGCTCAATGCAGAGGACAAACGGATCCATTCCATTGGGTTGACCGATGATGACCTCATGAAGGTCGTTGATTCGGGGCCGGAGGAAACGGACAATCACACCAGCGGCGTTCTGCCAATCAAATCTCCAATCGCGGGCACGGTGGTTGAGCGCAATGTCGTGATCGGACAACTGGTGGATGCATCGACAACGGCGTTCAGGATCATCAACACATCGACGCTCTGGGCAGACGGGCGCGTCTACGAAAAAGATGTGCCAAGGCTCTCAGGGAAAACGGACGTCATCCTCGACGTGACCGCATTTCCGCACGAGAAGTTCCTCGGTCGGATCATCTACATTGCGCCCGTCGTAGATGAGCAAAGCAGGGCCATCACAATCCGGGCATCGATCCCGAACCGCAACGGCCGGCTGAAACCGCAAATGTTCGGCGAGCTCCATGTCCCCATCGGCGGGAATGCAAAAGGCCTCGTCATCCCGGCTGAAGCCGTCGTCAAAGACAACCTGAAAACATATGTGTTTGTTGCCACGAGTGACTCAACATTCGAGCCCCGTGACGTTGTGATCGGTGCTGCGTTCGATTCAATGGTCGAAGTAAAGAGCGGAGTCTCACGGGGCGAGCGGGTCGTCGCCAAAGGGTCCTTCCAGCTGAAATCTGAAGTGATGAAGGAAATCCTGGAGGAAGGGGAATAGTCATGCTTGAACGAATCATCGGGTTGACACTGGAGAACAAGGGCGCAGTCTTGCTGGGTGTCTGCGTGATGGTAGCATTCGGCGTCTACTCGTTTATGACAATACCGATTGATGCGTTTCCCGATGTGTCCAATGTGCAGGTGGAGATCCTGAGCAACGCACCCGGCCTTTCAGCACCCGAGATTGAGCGGTTTGTGACATTCCCTATCGAAATGTCGATGCGCGGACTTCCAGATGTGGTTCAGATGCGATCAATCACGAAGTTCGGCCTCTCCGTGGTAACGATTGTGTTTGAGGATGGCGTCGATATCTACTTTGCGCGGCAGCTCATCTTTGAACGACTGGAAGAAGCCAGATCGGGTCTCCCGCCGGGGGTTGAGGTCGGCATGGGGCCCATTGCAACGCCCCTGGGGGAAATCTACCAATACACGCTCGAAGGCAGTGCGCCGACAGGCGACAAGTTGGAGCAGGCGGCGTTCCTGTCTGACCTGCGCACGTTGCAGGAGTGGGTTGTCGGGCCATTGCTGAAGGGTGTTCCGGGTGTCAACGAGATCAACTCGTTCGGCGGTTTTTTCAAGGAGTACCAGGTCCTCGTTGATCCAAAGGAGCTGGTATCTCACCATGTGACGCTCGATGGAGTCTACCGGGCGATCGAAGAGAACAACCAGAACGCGGCTGGGAGTGTTCTGGACCGCTATTCCGAGCAATACATTGTGCGCGGGGTCGGGCTATTGAAGTCCGAGGACGATCTCCGCAACATCGTGCTCCGATCCACGGGTGGCACGCCCGTTTACCTCCATGACGTGGCTGCAGTGCAAGTCGGCCAGGCTGTCCGCCAGGGTGCAGCCCTCATGAATGGAGAAAGGGAAGTCGTGGGCGGCATCGTGATGATGCTGCGCGGAGAGAACGGTCGTGTTGTTGTGGATCGGATAAAAGAAAAGGTGAGGGAGATCAACGAGAATAACATCTTGCCTCCGGGTATACGGATCGTTCCTTACTATGACCGTTCGGATATCGTCGGCGCCAGTGTTGGTACAGTCACCAAAGCGTTGATCGAAGGGTCGATACTTGTGGTGATCATACTCTACCTGATGCTCCGGAGTCTCCGCGGCGCCCTGGTCGTGATCGTCGCCTTACCCCTTTCGCTGCTGCTCACATTCTCTGTGATGAAGAGCGTAGGGCTGGCAGCGAATCTCATGTCACTCGGCGGCCTTGCCATCTCCATCGGTATGATCATCGACGCGACAATCATTCAGGTTGAAAACGTCCAGAGGCATCTCGGCGAGGCCGGCACTTCTGACCACAAGCTTGCCACCGTGTTAAAGGCGGTACTTGAGGTCCGGAAGCCGAGCATCTTCGGTGAAATCATCATTGCCACGACGTTTCTGCCCATCCTCTCACTCGAAGGGTTGGAAGGCAAGATGTTCGGTCCTCTTGCGCTGACTGTGGCCATCGCTTTGCTCTCTTCCCTTGTGCTTTCGATATTCGTCATTCCTGTGTTATGCGGGATAGTGCTCAAACCGGGCGCCGAGAAGGAGAGCATCGTCGTGCATTGGGCCAGGAAGGTGTACACCCCCGTTCTCGCCTGGGCGATGCGCAAGAGGGGAGCTGTCATTTCTCTCGCGGTGCTCCTGCTCGCCGGCGCTCTTGCGCTCTTTCCCTCCCTCGGAACCGAATTCATGCCTATCATGGACGAGGG
>DAINBR010000279.1:0-4728 GCA_036732865.1 Bacteroidota bacterium
AGATCGAACCGGTCGCTCCGAATGAACCCGGGAGCATAGTACCAGACGACGGTGGTTCCGCTCCCTTTCAGCATTCCCCGCAGGCGATCGACTTCGGCAGGCTCCATCAGGAAGAGGTTGACCATGAACAGAAGGCGGTAACGCTGAAGATCTGCAGGCGTGAAGTCAAACCGGTACAGTGAGTCATGAGGTGCCCCCATGCGGGAAAACGTCCGCTGCTGGCTGTTGATAAACCAGTGGTTGAAGTGATCGCAGACTGTGATGCCGTATCCCGTGTATGGTTCCTCGGCCTTCCAGTGTGCGGTGGCAAAAAACGTCTTCGGATCGTACACCGCGGCGATTTCTGCGGCGCTTGCAATATCCATGCGTGAGCGCCGTTCCCCGAGCGAGGCAAACGGCCGGATGGCGTCGATGATAGGTCGGTCGTCGTACCAGCCACGGTTGGCCTGGTAAGGCGGACAGAGGTGACCGAAATCGAAGAACCACCCCCCGACTCCTCTCGCAAACATCTGTCCGAGGTCCCGTCGGATGATCCTCACGGTTCCTTCCACCGAATCGTGGCCCGACCCCCCTTCGCCCACTTTCTTTGGTTCGATGTAGGTGGACGGGTCGAGTTCCACGAAGAAAAGCTTCCCGTGTCTGTGAATGGATTCGACGAGAACGCGGTATCCTCCGTCTCCCCCCACGCCGCGGGCACGGCCCAGCCAGTTACCCGCATCATCCACCATGTCGCTTTCCCATCGTTCCTTCGTTGGCATGTTCGTGTGCTGATACGTATACGGGGACGCAAGAAAATCGATGTCCGGGCTGCCAAGCACACGCTCCGGGGAGAGGTGCCCGCCCTCATGGATGTGAACGTTCTCCAGGAGGTAGCCGAAGAATGCACCGCAGAGTACGCGGCGGTCGGTTTCCTCTTTCGTAATCCGGGCGAACAATAGAAGAGTGTCCGCGATGTAATCGTGATAGCGGCTGTAGAAGGTGATGACATCCCGTTCGCGCGCGGGATCGCGGAGGAGTCCAGACGTCGTCGTCATGCGCGCCACAGGCTCGGGGATCGGGCCAATGGCCTGCCGCATCGGCTCGCTGTAGTCGGGGAGAAAGCGCATGCCCGTGTAGTGCCATTCTCCGGTGTGACCGTAGGCAACCTGGTAACCGATCATCCGTGCAGCAAGCGGCGACGACTCCATGTGACGGAGGAAGGAACGGAGGACGGCGGATATTTCGCTCCGCCAGATTTTAGAGGCCCAGGAGGCATCATTGGGATCGTTGAGCCCGTTCCAGTTGAGACCGGTCTCACCCAATCTCTCCTCCTGGCGGAACATGGACGGATCGGGGGTCAACCCGCAGACAACAAGCTCACCCGGATGCTTTTCCTTCCACCAGGCAGGCGGATTGAGATGGAGGCGCGGAAGGAAGTACGCCGCTGGGACGATCGCGAGCATTCGTGCGAAGAAAAGGTCAAATGCGCTCCACTCGTATCTGCCCGGAGCTGTCCAGCCGGCGTTGAGTCCGAGAATCGGCGTAAACATCGAGATGCCGGAGTCCCGGTACCCTGTGGCGGTTTTCAGAAGCTCCGCGCTCAGTGCAAGCAAAGGATACGTTTCCCGGTTGTTAATGAAGAGTCGTGGACCGCCTCGTTCGTTCCGGATCTCCGCCCGGCACGGATCCTCGCCGCGGAGACGTGAGAAGGCGGTCTCGAGTCCCCCGCCCTGATCCTTCAGCATGCCCATCTGTTCGTCGATGAGAAATTGCCGCGGGTGAAATGCAAAGCCGCCGGCTGACGCGCCAAGGATTTCGAGAGCGGTGCGACGTTTCATGATAAACCTTTCACACTTTGGGTGTGGTGAGGTATCCGTGCAGCAAATTCCCGCGTTGTCAAACGGACATGCATTCCGTTCCGCTTATCGTGATTTCATCGCTCCCCAGTGGATCGCATTGAACAACAGTTTGAAGGTCGATTCCGTCTGGGCGCGTTGTTGGATTCGGAATCCAAAGAGCACGATCTTTCCTTTCCCCTGGGTGAACGCCACAGCGGCCGCCCTGCGTTCCAGCTTCTCGGCTCCGGCAATCCATCCGGAAACGAGCATATCCTTTTCGTCATCCGGGTACCAGACAAGCACCCGGCGCGTCACGTCCGCTGCCGGAGGAACCGTCCGGAACGCCATGCGCTGATTCACGAAGGCGGCGATTTCCTGAGGCATACCGTACGCCACGGGATGGGTTGAATCGACGTATGCCCGGATCAGAGAACCAGGACAATTGAATTCGTCGCGCCTCGATCGTGCAAGCGCGTTCACGACCGGGATATTGAACTCGTCGATGACATAATCACACGCAGACGCCATCGCGACGAGCGTTCCACCTTGCTCGACAAACTCCTTCAGGTTCTTCACCCCCTCCTTGCCGATCCCACCCGAATACTCCGGCGGGAGGTCGACAAAGTATTTTGACTCGCCTTCTTCCGCCTTGCGCTTCCCGTCGACAATCACATCTTTGGAGATGTCCGGAAGAACGATGACATCAAAGGAGGCACCAAGTTTCTTCTCCTTCATCTCCTTCGTGTTGATACTCTGGAGCGGGAACTTGTACTGCTCCAGCAGCCAGCGCGTCCACCCCTCGTCCATCGAGCCCGTCCAGGGTTTGTACATCCCCAGCCGGAAGCGCTGAAGTTTCTCTACCGGGATGGCGACTGTCTCACGAACTCCAACGAGTTGCAGACCGTAGGTATTGGCGATCGCCGCAGGGTCCTTCACCTTCTCGAGCAGAACGGCACCCTTCACAAATTCCTCGCCATCAACCTTGAGATCGGCTGCGGTGAGACTCACGCTCCCTTCCTGCTTCACTACATCGTTAACCAGTCGCGATACGGCATTGCGCTCGTGGGAAATGATGAACTGGCCGGCATCCGGATTCACGACTGACCCCTGAGGAAGATCGGTCCCGTTCACCGGTCTCAACGTGGAACGTTCGTCCTTGCTCCGTGTGACCTTCTCAACGGTCACGCCCATCATCAGGGGAAGGGACCAGGCGGTGACGTCATATGGAGGAACGATGTCCGGACCTGGCACGTGTTTTACTTCTGGATATCGTTGCACGCCGAGCATCTCGTTGACGAACCGCGCCATCGGTTGGGCGGTCGGAACATAGAAGGCGTGCTCCGGCTCGTGGAAGAGCACTTCGGCCCCGTTCTCACGCAGAAGATGCGCAAGATGTGCGGCTGAGTGCGGATCTCGTTGATCGAGCGCAATGCGATAGAACACATCCGGCGAACCGAGCTTGACTGCATCAAGCGCCATTGAAGCGGCACCGCGGAGGATCTCCGCCCGATGGTCGGCACACGCCTCGAGCAGCGCGTCAGAGGCGGTGCGTTCATAATCCATGATGTCTCGAACGCGCCAGACCCCTCCGGGCCACGGGTTGGGGAAATTCGCCTGCTGCGTGTACTCGATCAGCCCTTTGGTGTCTCCCCGCAACTCTCCGGGTACGATCTCCACAGGGGTCCCCATCTGCGTCGACGCAGCTTCGGTCAGCAGGCCGCAGACGTTTTTCCAGCACGCCGTCCCCTCCCCTCCGCCGGGCCAGTACGTGTCGTACATCGCGCCGTAAACCACACCGGACTTTCGCTGCTCTTCGAGGCGCCACGCCATGAGCGTCCCGATGTTGTCGACGGTCCGCCACACAAGCGGATGAACATTCAGCGCCACCGGGTTCGTGTGGGGAGGAACAAAGAGCCTCGGACCGGTCGATCCCATTTGATGTTCGTCGAGCCAAACCTGCGGATACCACGTGTGATATGCAGCCCTATTGACCGCCTGAGTCTCCTTTTGCGTCAGCATATACCAGTCGCGGTTGTTGTCGTGCCCGACATACGGGTGATAGAGCCAGGGCATTCGCCCGCCTTCGTATTTGGTCCCGAGATATTTGCGGTACCAATCGACAACCATATGCTGACCGTCAGGGTTGAGCGATGGAATGAGGACGAGAATGACATCGTTGAGCCGGCGGAGTGTCTCCGCATCCCGGGCAGTGACCAGATCGTGCGCCCACTCCATGAACATCTGTGTTGCGCCGATCTCCGTTGAGTGGCTGTTGCAGGTGACAAATACGATTGCCTTTCCCCGGCTCACGAGGTCCTCGATCTCCCCAGGCGTGAGACCCCGCGGGTCGGCAAGCCGACGGGCGATATCCTGGAACATCTTCTTGTTCTTTATGTTCTCTTCGGACGAGATCACCGCGGCAAACAAATCTCTCCCCTGGGTTGTCGGTCCGAGGTGCTCTACTTCAATTCGTTTCGAAGATTTTGCGAGCGCGTCGAAGTACGATGCGATCTGGCCATAGTCCGCGAGTGCCCTATCAGCTCCGACGGTAAATCCGAGGAATTGCGAAGGGGTCTGGATCTGACCCGGCTGGGCTTGAAGCAAACACGGACCAAAGCTGAGGACGGCAGTGAATCCGAGAACGAAGGAAAGGCGGGGTGAAGGCATACGGGATCCTCTGTTCAAAAGGAAAAAGAGAGCCCCATGCAGTGTGGACATGGGGCTCGGGGGGAAAAAGATGCGCGCTCCGCTTACTTGAGCAGCACCATCTTCTTCAACTCCACATGCGTTGCGCCGCCGTTTGTCGGCCGGGCTTCCATGCGGTAGAAGTAGATGCCGCTTGCTACGCGCACACCACCGTTGTTCGTTCCATTCCAGACCACCTGGACATAACCCGCCGGCCATTCCTCAT
>DAINBR010000280.1:0-4702 GCA_036732865.1 Bacteroidota bacterium
CCTTCGCGTACGCCAGGGCCTCCCCATAGGCAGCCTGCGAGATGCCCAGCGCCTGAGCGGACACACCCATGCGGGCCCTGTACATCAGATCGATGACGTACTTGATCAATCCAAATTTACGGCTGCCGACAAGCTGTGCAGGGGTATCGTTGAACTGCAGTTCGCAGGTCGGTGATCCGTGGATCCCGAGTTTATTCTCAATGCGTCGCACCACAACGCCGTCTTTGCCGTAGCACGCGAAGAGACTCAACCCACGCCCGTCTTTGGTCCCTGCTTCCGAGCGTGCGAGCACGACAAGTACCTGTCCGTTCCCATTGGTGATGAATCTCTTCACACCCCGCAGGAACCACTCCCCTTTTTCATTCTGATATGCCTGCAATTTCACCGCTTGCAGGTCCGAACCGGCATCCGGTTCGGTCAGCGCCATCGCCCCCGTGTACTCGCCGGTGCAGAATCCCGGCAGAAATTCCTCCCGTTGCGCTTCGTTGCCGAATTTCCTGATCGTATCGCCGATATCCTGGAGACCGAAGATGTTCATCAACGACGCATCCGCGCGAGAGACGATTTCCACGGCCATCATGTAGACCGTGAACGGAAAATTCAGACCGCCGAATTTCCGCGGGAGGATCATCCCCATCAGGTCGGCTTTGGAGAGCTCATCCAGGTTCTTCCGCGTCCCCGCGGCATACGTGACCTTCCCGTCGTGCCATTGTGCCCCTTCGTGATCTACATCCGCAGCCCGCGGAGCTATGCGATTCGCGGCCAGGTCGCCGACAACCTCAAGAACCTTGCGGTAATTCTCCTTCGCATCGTCGTAGTTGACCGGTGCGTCCTTGAATTGCTTTGCCTGGGCAAAGTCGTCTTCCGCAACGGAGACAATCTCCTGGAGATTCAATCTCTTGAAATGAAACAGGATGTCAGGATTGTCTAGGAAGAAATTCGCCATAAAGGCACCTATTTCAATTTGTTCCGAAAGACTTCAATGAACCGTGGAATCACTTCCGTGGCGTCTCCCACGATGCCGTAATGGCTGATACCGAAAATGGGCGCACCGGGATCGGTATTGATGGCGATGATCTTGTTCGACTCCTGCATCCCCGCACGGTGCTGTATCGCACCTGAGATACCGACGGCAATGTAGAGTTTTGGGCGAACGGTAACACCGGTCTGCCCAACCTGCCGTTCCGGGGGCACGAATCCCGCATCCACCGCCGCACGGCTTCCGGCTACTTCCCCGCCGAGCGCGTGCGCAAGGTCATACACCAACTTGAAGTTCCCTTTTGATCCAAGACCGTATCCGCCTGCCACAATGATCGGCGCAGCTTTCAGGTTGACTTTGTTTTCTTCCTGATGCTGCTCGACGATCTGGATGAGCTCGTCGGCGGGATCGGGCACGTACGGGATCGTGGTCACTTTGCCTGCTACCGGATTTTCCATGGCATGCATTTCCATCACGCCTTCGCGCACCGTTGCCATCTGGACGGGATTGTCCGGAGTGATGATTGTCGCAATGATGTTGCCGCCGAATGCCGGGCGGATCTGCAGCAGAAGCTTCTTATAGTCCTTCCGCAAATAGGCGACATCGGATATCTGCAAGTCGGTGCAGTCGGCTGTCAGGCCGCTCCGCGTCGCCGACGCCACCCGGGGCGCAAGATCGCGCCCGATGATCGTCGCACCAAACAATACGATGCGCGGCATGTGCGTGCGGACAAGATCCGAAAGGATTCTCCCGTAGGGCATTGTGCGGTACTGTCTGAGAGCGGGATGGTCGATCACCATTGCCTCGTCCGCTCCGAACCGGAAGGTCTCCCCCACCAGCCCTTCCAAGTGCTCACCCATGACCACCGACTTCAGGGAGCCTCCCATAGATTGCGCCAGCTTCCGTCCTTTACACAGGAGTTCAAAACTCACATCGGCCGGCTTCCCGTCCCGCTGCTCTATGAAAACCCATACATCACGCGACGTTGTGCTCATGAGCGCATTATCCCAGGATATGATCATCCATCAGTTTATCGATCAGTCTGCCGAGCCCGGTTTTGGTCGGCTCAATCATCTCATGTTCGCCGCCGCTCAGCACTACCGACTCCACCTTGAAGACCTTCGTGGGCGATCCCGCAACACCGCACCGTTCAGGTTCCAGCTTGAGGTCATCCATTGTCAGCGTCTTGATGAACAGCTCGCGGGATTCGTATTCGTGGACAAGCTGATCGACGTACAGCAACGAATTCCCCTCGGCCATCTTTTCGATTTCCATGAGCGATTTTGCCCCTTTGTACGCCATGACACGCCTGGCACTGAAGGGGCGAGGTTCCGCGGCATCCTTGATCACAGTCACGAGCACGGGCATGGGGGAACGTACGACTTCGTAGCCACCCTCAATCTTGCGCCGTGCTGTTACCGTGCGGCCGTCAATCGAGAGGATCTCCTCCAGATAGGTGATCTGGGGAATCTGCAGCTTCTCGCACGTCTGCGGACCTACCTGGGCCGTGTCTCCATCAATTGCCTGGCGCCCGCCGAAGATGAAGTCGTATCCGCCTATTCGTTTGATGGCCTCGGCAAGAACATATGAAGTCGCAAGCGTGTCGGCACCGGCAAATTTCCTGTCACTGATAAGAACTGCCTGATCAGCACCCATGTAGAGGCATTCACGCAGCACGTCGGAGGCGCGGGGCGGTCCCATAGTAATGGCGGTGACAGTTCCGCCGAACTGGTCTTTTACCTGCAGGGCCATCTCCAGCGCGACGCGGTCTTCCGGATTGAACACCGCCGGCAACTTCGCCCGGTTGACAGTCCCATCTTCCTGCATCACGTTTCCCGTGATGTTGGCAGTGTCGGGAACCTGTTTGACAAGGACTATCGAGTGGTACATATCTTTCTTCTATCCCGAAAAAGTGGCGAAAAGGTTGGGAGATCGGGGCAATCAGGACGTAGAAATCGTCTCGCCCGGAGAAGGGGTTCGCTAATCATGACATCGGCTTAATCTAGCGAAATCTGTATAGAATTTCAACAAATGCGAGCCTTTACTGGAATCCTGGTCTTTCGTCCCGTATATTTCCGCACAGTCCCACGATCCTTGAAATCACACCGGCAAAGGCATGAAGCGCAGCAGCTCCCTCGCCGTCTATCCTCGAATCTGGCGGACTGTCTCGCGGATTCCCAGGGGCAAAGTCGCTTCATACGGAACAATCGCAAGGCTGAGCGGGTTTCCCATTCAACCACGGATTGCAGGATATGCACTCCACAATCTGCCGGACGGGATCGATATCCCGTGGCACCGGGTCATTAACGCCCGCGGCCGGATATCGCTGCCCGGGAAAAGAGGTGTAGAACAGCGCCAATTGCTCGAGAGAGAGGGGATCCTATTTGTTCGCAGTACCATTGATATGAAGAAGTTTGGCTGGGGGGCCAAACAGCAGCGCGATCTGCGAAATCGACGAGGCGCCCTCCGACAAGAAGCCCCTGCCTGACATCCAGGCAGGGGCTTCATTTCAAAGCCTTCACACAAACGGATCATCGCACGAGCACCAACTTGTTCGTTTGGGAAAAGTCTCCCGCGACCATCCGGCAGAAGTAGACACCTGCGGCAAGTTCGGCAGCGTTGAACTTGACATCGTAATACCCAGGCGACTTCTCGCCGTCCACCAGCGTCGCGACAATCTCGCCAAGTGTGTTGTACACCGTCAGCGTCACGTGGGCTTTCTCCGCGACTTCATAGCGGATCATCGTGCTCGGATTGAAAGGATTCGGATAGTTCTGCGCAAGCACCGTGGTGAGCGGCACCACATTCTGCGTAACACCTGTAGTCAGGTCAACCCGTACCGGGTCGGAGAAGTGCGCCGTTTGGTCAAGATCAATCTGCTTCAGTCTATAGTACCAGACGCCAGCTGTCGCACCCAGGTCAGTGAAGGAATAGTTCTGGGGGACTATCGTCGTACCGTGCCCCTCGATGAAGCTGTTGGCAAGCGTGGTGTAAGTCCCGGTGCGTGAGTCTGACTTCTGCACTTCAAATCCGTAGTTGTTCGTCTCGCTCAAAGTCGTCCAATTCAGGCGTACCCCCCCGGCACCAACCGCTGTCGCCGTGAAAGAGGATATCTGCACTGGTACCGGCACGCCATTGAAACGCACGACAACTTGCACCGCGGGATAGTGGATATAGAGGGCGGTGCCCGATGACGCCGAGTAAACCTGGAACAGGTTAGTTCCCTCATTCAATTCAGAAGGATTCATTGCGAGATAGTCAAGCGAATAGAAATGATCCTCACCGAATTCAGGCGCATACCAATTATTAACGCGGAAGTAGTAACTGTCGCTTGGTTGCCTTCCCCCACAGATGCCGTTAAACGTCGAAAGGACGACTCTTGCATCTGTAGCTAACGAAAGGTCGGTCTCCGATGGGATGTCGAAATAACACTCTTCGGAACGGCCGGCCCGAACGTAGAAGAACTCGGGGATGCCATACGGTTTGTACAACTTCACGGATAATCCAGTCCGCGACAATGTCAGGTCTTGTACCGGGTGAGTGACAAACCATACTCCGTCGTTATCCTGGATCCGGGCAATTAACTTCACAGAACCGGAGGACTGGTCAGGAACCCAGTCGGTATTCCACGTCGCCTCGTACGGTGCGCTCCAGGCGGTGCCGACATGGCCTTCGATGTCAAAAGAGGTCGCAAAATGCGAACGGTGGTAGTAGTAGTGCCAA